>CAYYAU010000246.1:0-2423 GCA_964469765.1 uncultured Clostridia bacterium
AATTGTGAATTTTGTGATATAACAACTCTTTTTGGCAGAAAAGTAAGAACAAAAAGCAGGAATCAAATATTAGCTGAATTAGAAAGTCTATATTCTCGTGGCTGGAGAGGAGGTGTATTTTTTGTTGATGATAATTTCATAGGAAACAAGATAAAATTAAAAAAAGATATTTTGCCAGCTATAATTGAATGGATGGAACAAAAAAAATACCCTTTCTCTTTTAGTACAGAAGCATCCATAAATCTTTCTGATGATGAAGAACTTATGCAGTTGATGACTCAAGCAGGATTTAATGCTGTCTTTATTGGTATTGAAACTCCTGATGAAAAAAGTTTAGTTGAATGTGGTAAATTTCAGAATAAAAATCGTGATTTAGTTGGATGTGTAAAAAAAATCCAGAAGTTTGGTTTAGAAGTACAGGGAGGATTTATTGTTGGTTTTGATAATGATAATGCTTCAATCTTTGATAGACAAATTAAATTTATTCAAAAAAGTGGAATTGTTACTGCAATGGTTGGATTATTAAATGCTCCTAAACATACTAGACTTTATAATCGTCTTAAAAAAGAGAATAGATTATTAAAAAAATTTTCCGGCAATAATACTGACTCTTCACTCAACTTTATTCCTAAAATGAATTATACAAAACTTATTAAAGGATATAAAAAAATTATTAAAGGAATTTATTCTCCTAAACCTTACTATAAAAGAGTTAAGAGATTTTTAAAAGAATACAATCCAGTAAAAAAAGGAACATTTCAATTTAAGTTTAACTATCTTGGGGCATTATTCGGATCTATGTTGCGTTTAGGAATAATAGGAAAAGAAAGGATTCATTATTGGAAACTCTTTTTTTGGTGTTTATTTAGACGTCCGCAACTTTTCCCACTGGCAATCACTTTTGCTATTTACGGATTTCATTTCAGAAAAATTTTTGGAGAGTATATATGAAAAAAGATTATCGTAATTAAAATGATACAAACAACTAAAAAAATAAAATTCCCAAAAGATGAATTAGCACATGATAACATAATTGAATGGTGGTATTTTAATGGTCATTTAAAAGATAAAAAAGGAAACAAATACTCTTTTATGGACTGTTTGTTCAAGGCAGATATTAAAAAAGTAAAAATACCTTTTTTAAGAAAGATCCCATTTAAAACACACTATTTTTCGCATTCAATTCTTTTTGACATAAAGAAAAAGAAATCCTATCCTAAAATAGACTATGTTTCATTAGTTTCAAAAGACAGTTTTTCAAAACCCTTACTTTTTGTTAATTATATGAATCCAATAATAGTTCATGGATATTTTAATTCAGTAATAGAACAAACCACTAAATCAAAATATCATATAAAAACAGAGAATTTTGATTTAAATTTAACTTCAATAAAAAATCCTTTGTTGGAAAATGGAACAGGTTATGTTAACCTAAAGACTAAAGGAACTTTTTATTATTCTTTAACAAATCTAAAAACAGAAGGAACTATTAAAATAAATGGTAAGGAAATTAAAGTTAAAGGAAAATCTTGGATGGATCATCAGTGGGCAGATGTAAGTTATTCAAAAGATAAATGGACATGGTTTTCAATACAATTAGATAACAATACAGAAATAGTTTGTTTTGAATATAATGATGGAAAAAACAAGACTTATTTGGCTACTATTTCTTATTCAAATAATAGGCAAGTATCAACAAACAATATTAAATTAACACCGATTAACACTATTTGGCAAAGCAACATAACAAAAGCGAAATATCCCTTATCATGGAAAATAGAAATACCTTCCAAAAATATTGAATTAGAAGTAAAATCTTTAATAAAAAAACAGGAAATGATATTTGGTACAATAAATTATTGGGAAGGACCATTGACCGTTAAAGGTATCATGAATAAGAAAAAAGTAAAAGGTGTTGGATTTTTGGAGTTGGTCGGTTATCCAATGGGAATATCCAGGTTAAAGTTTTATAAAAAAGAAACAGAAAAAATAATTACTGAAATAACATCTTATATTAAGAATAAAGGAATGGAATTTGTTAAAGATATCCTAAAAAGAAAAAAAATTAAAATGTTCTTTTAATAAAATAGATAAAAAATGCCAATCTTTATATTTTTAGTATTGTGCTTTTATATAAATAAACATAAATATTTTAAATTATGATATAAAATTGATTTAGACAAAACAAACTTAAGATTTATAAAGACCATTATTTCTTTTTTTAAAATTTATTCGTAATCTGATTTAGATCAATTTTAGAAAATTTTATATACTAACTATCGCTATCGATAAGGTATGGAAATTAAAGGAGGTTTGAAGTTAATAGTACTGAAAATCCTTAATGATGGAGATTTTACTGGCTATGGTTTAATAAAAGAAATCAAATATAAAACTGGCTTTTGGAAACCCTCTCCCGGCTCAAT
>CAYYAU010000247.1:0-2423 GCA_964469765.1 uncultured Clostridia bacterium
CGTAACCAGGTCTATATCACCCCCGGCATTCTCAATGGCAGTTATCTGATTTCTGGCAAGCATCCGGTGGCAAGGCTCATACTCTGGAAATTCCACATCAGCGTCCTTCCCCGTCTCCTTCTTATATTCCCTATGAAGCCAGGGCATGGTTTGAGAAAGCGGGTAGTGCCACAGGGGACCGTCAGTGGCACCCCAGGTTCCGGCAACTCCCTTGACCTTTTTCTTCACCAGCCATTCCGCTGCCTCGGGACCAAGGCTAGGGTAGTAATTGAAATAGGCATAGTTATCCCACCGCCACAGCTTATGCCATCCGGTGTTGAACACAACAAAGTCTCCTGGTTCTATCTTTGGTTTTGCCTTCTCGAGGTCTTCTGGAGTAACATGATACCACTTGGTATTTTCCATATACCTGAAGTCCACCACTACACCTGTCCCATAGCAATTTTCCAGGGGAATTTTGTCAAGCATGTAACCACCTTCTGAAGGGTGCAATACATGACTTGGAGCGTCTATATGTGTGGCAGCGTGCAGTGTTCCGGTATATACAACGCTCCTCTTGTGAAATCGCTCAAGGTATTCGCCTCGTGCAAAGATAAGGTCCTGCCTTGGTCCGGGAAAAGGCCATAGCGGTGTATCAACACCGAAAGGTTGAGATAAATCATAGATCTTAGTCGCCATATTTTAACTCCTTCACCTTTATTTCGTTTCTTAGCCACACGAACCTGTAGCTTTTTGGAGTAACCAAGCACAAAAACTTCAGCCTTATATCCGGGTGCCTATTTATTACATAATTACTCCCCCTTTCTTAATCAGCAAAGTCACATTACTGGGGATTCTTGGTTTTACTGAGGCTTACCCGACACTACGTCCCATCCAGATATAGCACCACGCAAACTTTTTGTCAAGTTTCTTACATTACTTCCTTATTTGCATCCGGCTTCTCAAAACGCTCAGGCAGCGAAAGGTGGATTTGTTAAAACGAGTTCGTTTCCTATAGCGAGACCAGTGACAGCGTCTTCTATAATAGGTGCCTGGACTTGACATAAAAACATGAGCTTGACTGCACATGGTCAAGTTTGTTAGATTATCTGAGACAGGGGTTGGGTGGCTTCTGCTGAGCTAATTTGATAAGACTGGGGTCTCTGGTTTGGGTTCAGAAGAACCCTATTGCATAAGATCAGGCAGGGGAGGTTAGTATCGTTTCTCATGAAGATTCAGAGGTGAATCAGAAGGTGGACTTCCTGCTGTGCGGAGAAGGGGAAAGCAAGCAGTACAGGTTGCCCCTTCTCTGGCTTAGTGTAAGGGAGAGAGAATGAAGCTTGCCATAATTTATCTGGCGGCTATTACCGGGGCAGAGTTAGTTACCAATCTGGCTAACCCATTGGGAGGGATCCTCTGCCATATCTTTATCCTTGTTGCTCTGATTGTCCACTCCTCATTAATCACTGATTCTCCGAACTATAAACTGCTCTTAGCTCTCTGTCTCGCCCCTCTAACTCGCATTTTGAGTCTGTCTATGCCTTTGGCCCAGCTCCCTCCGATTTACTGGTATATCATCATCTATCCCACCCTGTTTCTGGCAAGCTGGGTGACGATGCGACGTATAAACCTCACAGCCAGACGAGTCGGGCTTACTGTCCAAAAACCCTACCTGCAGTTAGCAGTAGCGTTGAGCGGATTTGCTTTTGGGATACTGGAATATCTTATTCTTAGACCAGAACCGCTAGTATCTGAACTGGCTTGGGGAACGGTAGTGCTTTCGATTTCCGTCATGGTAGCAGGAACAGGATTTGTTGAGGAGTTTATATTTCGAGGAGTGGCTCAACAAGCCTCAATAGAGGTTCTGGGAAGGTGGGGAATTCCTTATATTGCCTTTATCTTTGCTATTCTACACATTATACATCACTCACTAATAGATATCGTGTTTGTTTTTGCTGTAGGCCTGTTCTTTGGTTGGGTAGTAAATAAAACAGGGTCACTTCTCGGGGTGACCCTGTCTCATGGTATTACTAATAGTATCCTTTATGTGGTAATTCCCTTGCTTTATCTAAGCTAGTACTTCCACCACTGCCATAATTACTATCATAGCAAAGACAATAATTAGCGGGACTATCCCAACTTCAAGAAACTTGGCTAAAGACCGGCGTGAGCTACTCCCGCTGGCAGTGGCTAGCTCCCTAGCACAAAGGAAAGCAGCTAAAGAAATTACCGTGACCAAACCTAATGTTACCCCAAAACCCATCACCGAGGTAACACTGGTCACTGTGCTGGTAATGCTGGTAACAACTGTAGTAATCATCTCACTCCTTTTACCTTGACACTACATTAGCACAAAATAACACGTTTGTCAATAGGCAATTTCAATAATTTTATAATTTGACACTATATTAGCACAAAATAACACGTTTGTCAATAGGCAATTT
>CAYYAU010000248.1:0-2410 GCA_964469765.1 uncultured Clostridia bacterium
TAAAACTCGCAGGCAGATTTGAAGTGTTGTTTGATATTCTCTTTTAAATGCCAAAAGACTCTTTCTGTATCTTTCTTATCGACTCTTCGACATGAATAAAATAAATCGATTATCTCTTCTTTTGCTCTATCTATATCTCCATTCAATTCTCTCAAATCCAGAGGTTTTGGTTTTGCAGTCATGGTTCCGCCTTCTTCCTTAACCTGAAAAATTCTTTAAAAGCCCTTCCCAAATTTTTCATTACTTTATCATTTTCTTTTAAAAACTTTACAAATTCATCATGGTTTTTAAGAGGTTTTGGTAAAATAAATACAGCCAAATCTCTTCCAATAATTGTTTCTTTATTAGTATCATTTTTGCCTATACCAAGCCAATACCCACCTAATTTTTCTAACGCATTTGTCTTGCTACTTAAAGTATATGTTACCAAATTTTTCTCTTCTATCCAAGACACCACAACATACTGATATTTGGTCATAATTTCACCTAACAACTTCTATTTTAAAACCACGTTCATAGATTGCATATAATCTTTTTTGATATATTCTAAATTCTTTTTCAGTCATGATTATTATATGTTCCGGCTCTTTCTTTTGTGAATGCATTAGCCTTCCAAATCTTTGTGACTCCTGCATACGAGACCCGTAAAGAAACGCAATTTCAATAACCCTTTCTATATCTCCAACAGAAATACCTTCGTCACCAACTCTTGAAACTACAACCGTATCGCTATCCTTTATTATTCTTAACCTATCTTTTGTTTCTCCGTAAACAAAAGGTATTCCAAATCTCTTTGAAATTTGTTTACCGAGATTTATTGTATCGCAAAATATTATTGTTTTAACTGGGATTTTAAGCAGTTCTTCCAATCTTTTCATTTTTTCATGATAATCTTTAACAACATATAATCTAAATTTCGGAACCGTAACTACTTTTTGTTTAATTAATTCTTCCCAATTTAAACCAATTGGAAATCCAGTTAGTGCAAAAATAAAATTTTCTCTTCCATCTTCTCTGAAAGGAGAGCCAGATAAACCTATCCTATATTTTGATTTAATGGTGGATAATTTAACATAAGTGTTTGCCGGTAGATGATGACACTCATCAAAAACAACTAAATTGTACTCATTATTTTTAACTTTATCGTATCCAAGATATGTAACTATATCTATATTCAATTTATCTTCTGATAAATATTCTTCCACTCTTTTTTCCCACTGTTCTTTTAGAGTTAGTGTTGGTACTACCACCAACTTTCTACCCTTTATTTTTCCAAGAGCATACAAACCAAACATACTTTTTCCAGAACCAAAGCTCCAGAAAATACCAACCGAACCTGTTTTAAGAAAGGTATTCCACGCCTTTTTCTGATAGTCTCTAAGCTTTATTATATTAAAATCTCTTAAATCCTCTTCCTCTACGGGTGTAGGAACGAATGGTAAGCAACCATCTTCTATAAGTTCGGCTATTAATAAAAATTCATACCCCTTCTTAATTCTTATCTTATCCTTACCTTCCTTTCTGAAAAGATATTTTTTATATCTTTCCCATGCAACTTCCTGTAATCTTATTCCTGTATGTAGGTAACCATCTATAACTTTTAACGGTAATGGTTCTTGTATTTTAACTTTTTCTTTTATTGTTTTTGGTAAATCGTAAATCCACTGAATGTATTTATTTATTACAAAAATGTTATAACTTGCTGTTTGGTGTTCTAACCATCCTATCTGCATGGGAATAAATTTTGGGACAATAACATAATATTCATCTCTTCTTCTTGGTATTAAGACATAAGGTTCTTTAAGAAATTCCTTTAACGTTTCTTTATCTACTCTAAAAACTTTCAATTCTTCTAACTTTTCTTCAAACTCTTTAACAAGCTTTTCTCTCTCAATTGTAATTTTCTCTATATATTCGTCTAATTTTTTCAAACTTTTCTCAAACGATTTTCTTATATTTTCAATTTCAAATTCTTCATTCATCTTCTCATTCCTCAACTACCTTCACATACCTAACATCGTTGTACATTCCGCACTTCGGACATATATACGCAAACCATACAGATACCGGTGTATAGACCTTAACTTCGCTTTGCTTTTCGTTTAGATTGTTGCACCAGTTACACATCCATTTCATCTTCTCGACCTTTGAATGCTTCTAATGTTAATTGTGTGTGATCATCACTACAAAACACAACTGTTCCATTTTCTATTATCATAAAGATGCTTTTTGGTTTCATAATTCTCCCCCAGCCTCTGCGGTGTGGGCTTAGCAGCTCTTCCCTCTGCTATGCCGTGAGTGACCAATCTCACGACTCGCCCTCTATTGGGTTTCGTGGAGACCACCGCAGATTTTAACACCGCCCCCGTTCTCACGGGTTTAGTGTGGCTGTTTAGGGTTCTCCCAACAA
>CAYYAU010000249.1:0-2404 GCA_964469765.1 uncultured Clostridia bacterium
ATCTTAAGCAATTAAAAGCAATCCTTATTAATCATTACAAAAAGGTTGAAAATAAACATTATTTTAGAGGATAGATGATGAAAATATCTTTAAAGAAAAATTTAGGATTGAAGATTTTAGCACTTGTATTGGCTATAATTCTCTGGTATTATGTAAACTATTTAAAACAATAAAAAATTCAGAAAAGAGATATCAATGCCTAAACTTGGAGTGAATATTGACCATATTGCTACATTAAGAGAACAAAGAAAGCCTTCAAAAGTAGATATTTTAGAGGCATTAAAAATTGTTGAAAGTGCTGGGGCTGATGGTGTTACTATCCATTTACGAGAAGATAGACGACATATCCAGGATAAGGATGTCTTTTTGATTAAGAAGTATAAAAAGAAAAGACTTAATTTAGAGATGTCATTGAATAAAGAAATTGTGGATATTGCTTTACGAACAAAACCGGACAGTGTCTGTATTGTACCTGAACGAAGAAAAGAGTTAACAACCGAGGGTGGTTTGGATGTTTATTCTCAAAAGAAAAGGATAAAAAAGGTTATTAAAAGACTAAAACAAAAAAAGATATTTGTTAGTCTATTTATTGCTCCTGAAAAAAAACAGGTGTTATCTGCAAAAGAGGTAGGTGCTGATGCAGTGGAAATTCATACCGGTAAGTATGCAGATGCTAAAAGCGTCTTTCAAAGAAGAAAGGAACTACAAAGAATAAAAAGAATTTCAAAATTAGTGTTGAGCCTTGGTTTAGAACTTCACGCTGGACATGGTTTAGATTACAATAATGTAAAGGAGATTGCTAAAATAAAAGGAATGGAGGAGTTGAATATTGGTTATTCTATAGTTACTGAGAGTATATTTATTGGATTAGAGAAAGCAGTAAAGAGAATGAAAAATTTATTAGAGGAATAAGGAGATGCTATGATTATTGATTCAAAGACTAAAGAGAGATTAAAAGTTAAATTTGAAAAAGAACTGATTGCTCCTGTTGATGTTAAAGTTTTTACAAGGAATATTGTTTTGAGAAATGAAGACCCACAGTATACTCGTTTTGCGAAGGAGTTGGTTCAAGAATTTGCAGAGGTAAGTTCAAAGATTAAAGCTGAATTCTACAGTTTAGAAGATACACTTGCTACAAAGTTGAATCTTTCTCTTTCTCCAACAGTTCTTGTTGGTAGAGATAATGGATTTAATATTGAATATTGGGGAGCACCAGCTGGGCAGGAGTCTGCTACTTTTATTGAAACAATTATAATGGTTTCTACAAAGACAACTGGACTAAGTAAAAATCTACAAGAGAAACTTAAAGAAATAGAAAATAATGTTCTTTTAGAAACCTTTATAACATTGAATTGTCCATACTGTCCTCAAGCGGTTTTATTAGCAAATAAAATGGCAATAGAATCTAATGGAAAGGTTATTTCACGATGTATAGAAGCTCAGGAGAATATAGAAAGGGCAAGTAGATTTGGTGTGTCTTCAGTTCCACAGCAAGTAATCAACGAAGATATCAATTCAGTTATGGTAGGAGTTCAACCAGAAGAAAAGTTAGTTGAGTATCTCTTGAAATATGGTATAAATAAAATTTAATTTTTTAATATAGAAAGGAGGCATTACTATGAAAGTTACAATTAACCGAGATGAATGTATTGGTTGTGGAGCGTGTGTATCTATGTGTCCGGATGTGTTTAGTCTGGATGAAGAAAACAAAGCAGTGGTTTCAAATGTTGAAGGTTCTAATTGCGATTTAAAAGCAGTAGCTGAATCCTGTCCAGTAGGAGTGATAAATGTTGAAGAATAAGTTTAATTTAATTTTTTTATTTTTTTTATTTTTTTTAGGTTGTAATGTTTCAAAGCATCCATCTTCTTCTCAGGAATCTATCAATAAGCAACAGCCAGTTTCTAAAGGAAATAGAGCCAAAGACTTCTCTCTTACAACACTAAATGGCGAAGAAATAAAATTATCTGATTTTAAAGGAAAGGTTATAATCTTAGACTTTTGGGCAACATGGTGTCCTCCCTGTAAGCAGGAAATCCCAGATTTTGTAGACCTGTATTCTACTTATAAAGATAAAGGTTTAATAATTATTGGTGTTTGTCTTACAAAGAATGAGGCATCTTTAAGGTCATTTGCTGAACAGTATAATGTCAATTACTATATGGGATTGGGAAGTTATTCAATTACACAGTTGTATGGTGGTATAAGGGCTATTCCAACAACATTTGTGATTGATAGACAAGGAAATATTGTAAAAAAATATGTAGGCTATAGAGATAAATCAGTTTTTGAACAGGATATAAATAACCTCCTTTAAAGAATAAACAAAGAGGTATGAATGAAAATACAAATAAAAGGTATTATAGAAACATCCCTGCTTGACTGGGAAGGTATGATTGTTTCCAC
>CAYYAU010000250.1:0-2392 GCA_964469765.1 uncultured Clostridia bacterium
AGGCTTTTTTATATTGCCTTAATTCTTTATAGACAGCTCCAAGGTTATTATGTGCTTCAGCGAAATCTGGATTAATATCTATTGTCTTTTTTAATTCTTTCATAGCTTTGTTATATTGTTTTAAATCAAAGTATAAAACCCCTAGATTATTGTGTGCATCAACGTAACTTGGATATATTCTGATTGCTTTGTGATATGAAATAAGAGCCTTGTTGTATTGTTTTAATTTATTATATGCCACACCAAGATTATTATATGTTTCAGCATAACTTGAATTTATCTCTAAAGACTTTCTATACATATTAATAGCTTTTTTATATTGTTTGTTTTCATTATATAAGTTCCCAAGGCTATTATATGGTTTAAAATAATTTGGGTTTAACTGTATTGCCTTATAGTAATGTTGCATAGCTTTTTTATATAGTTTTTTTTCTTTATACAGATTACCCAGGATATGGTGTGCTCTTATATTATTAGGATATTTTTTAATAACATCTTGCCATAAGAGTTGAGGATGTTTCATTAAATTATTTCTTTTTATTGTCAATCCACTTAAAATCGCGGTATAGATTAGAATTACACATAGAAATACACCTTTATATAAGCGATGAAAGGATAAATTCTTATGTATTAATAGGGAATATAAAAAAATAGCAAAAAAATAAACTCCAAACCCTGCAATGTAGAGTCTTTTTTCACACAAAGGATGGTTTGTTGGAAAGAAACTGGAGACAGGCAGTAGGGTTATAAAGAACCATAAAGAACAAAACAGTATAATCTTTGAAGAATCTGATTTTTTCTTACTTCCTTTATAAAGCAAAAAAAATATAACAATAAGAACTGTAAATGAGAGTATTATCTTTAATTCAAATATTGTTCTCGGAGCAAAGAAATGATGGTCAAAGCATAACCCTATTGGGATAATAAGCATTAGTATATACCTTAATATTGAGTATGGCTGAAGCATAAAGTAAGGAAGTCTATCCCATGTAGATTGAGCATCTAAATCTCCAATCCCTCCTAAATAAAGGTATCTAAATAATATATAAAAACTTAATATAATCCAGAAACCCATATGATACCATTTTTTTTCCAGGACTTTTTTTATTTGGAAATTACTTAAAAAAATGTAATCAAAAGTTAATATAATAACTGGAAGAGTAACTGCTATCTGTTTTGATAAAAGGGCTAAGATAAAGGATAAAAGAGAAACAATATAAAATCCTATTTTTTCAAATGCCTTTATGAAAAGAAGTAAGGAAGAGATATAAAAGAAAGTTACCAGAATATCTGCTCTACTAAATATATAGGAAACGACAACTGGATTTAAAGGATGAATGGCAAAAAACAAGGATACAAAGAAAGGCAATAAATGAGTTGATTTATTATAAGTATATTGTAGTAGTTTTCTACTTAGAAAAAATATTAAGATTGAATTGAATATATGAAAGATAACATTAACTAAATGGTAACCAAACGGGTCTAACTTTCCAAAATGATAGTTTAATGTAAATGTAAGATAGACTAAAGGTCTTGAAGGGTCATTTCTTTTAAATGTTTTATATCTTCCATAAGGGTAGATAAGTTTTGTTTTTATATTATTAAGCTTTTTTATATCTGGATTCTGGACAATCTTGGACTTATCATCGTAGATAAAGGGAGCATTTAAACTAGTATAGTAAAGGTAAAATGTTACAATTCCCAAAAGGAGTATAAAAAGCCAGGTTTTGTTTTTAGATGTGTTATTATTCATTATTCTTCTGTTAATGACATTTGTTTGGTTTAGAAACAGGCTCAATTACTGGCTGGGTTTAGTATTTGGGATCCTTTCTAATCCTGACAAAGTCGGGACTGAGAAACCAACCCGACTACTGTAATAAATGGGATGTGTCCCTATTTAGAATACTTTTTCTCTAACTCAGAAATTCTTTGTCCTTGTTTTTCTATCATTTCCTTAAGTTCTTTTATATATATTGCCTGTGTTTCAACCGTCTCCCATAATTGAGTTACTAAGATACCTAAAGATGCTTTTCCTTTTCTTTTCCATTCCTCTCTTCCAATCATTGTAGGTAGATGTCTTTGTTTTTCAATATACTTTATCATATCATCCAAACTCATAATTTTATAATCTCCATACTTATCTTGGTCTTTCTTTTTAACCTTTCCATCAAAGTATTTATCAAACACATAATCAGGAACAAGTTGTGTCCCATCATCATATACAGCCTTTGCATTTATTGTCCCGTCTCCTTTATTTTCACCGGTTGGATCACCTACTACCACACCTCCATATATCTTAACACTACTTCCAACCGTAAGACCATAGCCTGTCTGCGTTGTTCCAATTCCAACATTACCTTGGAAATATGTATCTCCAGCCACTTCTAACTTA
>CAYYAU010000251.1:0-2388 GCA_964469765.1 uncultured Clostridia bacterium
ACAGGCTTGCCAAACCTTATAGAAATATCTGGCTCAGATTCAGATTCTATGGACCTCAACATAATAAATATATGGAAATAGCAGAAGAAGAGATACAAAGAATAAAAAATAGAGATTTTAGAGGACCATTGGAAACATCCGAACCTGTAAGAATTATTGAGTATATTCTTATATGGTTTAGTAAAGCAAAATCAGATTGGGCCAAAAATAAAAAAGCACGAATTGAAACAGAATTGGAGCAGGTTATAAATCAAGCAAAAAATCAAATCAAGACTAAAAAAGAGAGAAAAACTCTATCTCCAAGTGCTCTTTCATGGCGGGTTTTATTAAGGCAGGCACACACTGCTTTAGATGAAGGTAAGGTTAAAGAAGCTAAACGTTTAGCAATACAAGCAAAAGGACAAGCACTTGGTAATTTAAAAGGGAAAAAACAAGCACATGCACTTGAAAAAATAGATAAATTTCTAAATCAACTTTCATCTCAAAAAGGAAATAAAAGTCCAAATTTAAAATTTATTTTAACTCCAATACTTACTATTTTTTCGTTACTTCTTATGGGTATGAAGCCTGAAGGTGAATTAAATGTATGGAACTGGAGTTTAACTGTAATGTTAATAATATTATTTACGTCTTTACTATACAAATTTTTACTATACAAATTAAGTTTTAGTATGATTCCACCTAAATTTAAAGTAATAAATCTTGTTAAAAATTTCCAATTTATAAATAGGACAAACCTTTTTGTAGGAAATGAGAAAAATAATATAAATACGGATAAAAAGGGATTAGGAGATATTAAACCGGTTCCAGGTTCTATTATAAAATTTATGTTCCAAAATAGATATATAACTAAAGAAGAACTTGAAGAGTTTTTGACTGCACCGGATTTAAAACGAATTTATGCATATAGAATACCAAGGACTCTTGATATTATAAGGATGAGGTATGAAGGAAAAAGTCTTAAAGAAATAGTTCAATGGACACAAAGAAACCCTGGTATTAAACCGCTTAGTTGTAAGAGTAGTGTTAGAGGAGTTTTGGATTTATGGTATAAAGCAATGGGCAGGTATTATTTATTTGTAGTAAAGTTTGAAAGAGCAAAGGCAGCTGTATCATATTTACCAACACAGGATGAAACAAGAAAAATCTTTCAGTTGATAAGCGGATTCAATCCTGAATACAAAATAGTTCATCGTGGAATACTTGCAAAGGAACGAGATAAATACGGTGTTAAAAGTGGAACTTGCTACATTTATGAAAGAGCCAGTATAGCTAATAGAATAACATTAGCTCTTGTTCATAGTGAATTTGAGATAGCTATTACGGAGCTTAAAAGATTACAACAAATCATAAAGAATACTTATCATCACAATGTATTACCACAATATAAATCCGCTATAGAAGAGATAGAAGAAAGTATAAGAAAACTTAAAATATTAATAAAGAATAAAGGAGACATTGTTGACATAGATGTTGAAAAAATAAAACAAGCAATGGAGAAACAAAAAAGAAAACCTATTAAACATATTGAAGAAAAGCCTGCAGTTAAGCCCCCTCCTGTTGTTAAACAAAAAGAACCTAAACCTCTTTCACCAAAGGCTCAAAAAAGATTAAATAATCTTGTTAGAAGAATAAAAGAAGGTATTGAAGATATTACTGAGTTAATTGAGATTCCTTATCATTTAGGCAAAGCGCAAGAAGTATTTAAACAGGAATTGAGAGAGAAAGCTTTATCCATTAAGGAAGAAATTGGCAAACTTAAATCATTTGGAGGAGAAAGAGATTTACGAGATAATCTTTTTGAACAACTAAGAATTGCAGTTTCTGATAAAGGTTATAGTCTTGATGAGTTATTGGCTTATGAAAAAACGGATAATGAAACTGGCGATAGAAAAGGAAAAAGTAAAGGCCCAAACCTAAAGTCTATCCTAATTCCAATTCTTTCTGGTTTGTCAATCCTTTTTATGGGTATGAAATCTGAAGGAGAGGTCAACTTAGCAAGTTTAGCTTTACCAATAGGGTTAATGTTTCTTCCTTTAGGCGTTTATGGAATGTTTAATTTAGTAAACCTCTATCTAAAAAACATTTTTGCAAAAGAAAAGACCATTCTTACTTATGGGAATGAGTATCTTATTGACTTTTCTTCCTTTGAATTTGAAAATTATTGTTTTATACCAATTATAAGATGTAAAGAAAATAATTTGTTTTATAAAAGTGCTTTAAATGGAAGTGAATATTTCAAAGGAATTATACCAATTTTTAAAGAAATAATAGAAAAAGAAGGTTTATCTAAAGAAAAGATAGAAATAAAAGTTTTAGATTTTAATCCTGATCCTAAAATAACGGCTAACATTTTATTTATGTCAGATGGTTGTAAGGTTATAGTAA
>CAYYAU010000252.1:0-2385 GCA_964469765.1 uncultured Clostridia bacterium
TCAGCAACTACGATTATAACAATGGGTTTCTGTTGACTTTGAGTTAAAAAGATTTATATACTCTAAAGGGTATTAAAAAGATATTTTTTTAAGTTTCAGAGATTTAAAGATGAGATTTGGTTTCCAAATATCAATAGCAAAAGGACTAAATAATGTTATATCTGAAGCAAAAAAAAGACACTGCACCACTATCCAGATATTTACTCATTCTCCAAGAAGCTGGGACTTTTTTGTTAATTGTAAAAAGGATATAGATGACTTTGGTAGACATCTTTCTGAAGAGAAAATATTTCCTTTGGTTATTCATTTAAGTTATTTACCGAATCTTGCAACTGATAACAAAGAGCTTGTTCGGAAATCAAAAGATAACTTGGTAAAAGAACTAAAAATCGCTGAAAGGTTAAATGCTTCTTTTGTTGTTGTCCACCCAGGAAGACATAAAGGCAAAGGGAAGAAACAAGGGATAAAAAACATTATTTCCTTATTAAATTCCACTTTAGATAAAGTTAATAATGATGTAATTATTCTTCTTGAAAATACGGCTGGGCAGAAAACAGAAATTGGATATAGATTCTCTCAATTAAAAGATATAATAAAAGAGATTCATCAGAAACATAGAATAGGAATATGCCTAGACACAGCACATGCTCTTCAGTCAGGGTATGATTTGTCTACCAAAGATGGTCTTGATAAAGTATTAAACGAGATTAATGTATTAATCGGACTTAAAAGATTATACCTTTTACATCTAAATGATTCAAAGACTCCTTTAGGTTCAAGAGTAGATAGACATCAACATATTGGGAAAGGGTATATAGGTTTAAGAGGAATTTCTAATATAGTTAATCATCCTTTTTTGAAGAATCTCCCAGCAATAATGGAAACACCAACAATGGATTTAAAGGATGACCTTAGAAATATGAAAACAGTATTGAACCTTGTAAAATGAAGTTGCAAGTTATAAGATACAAGCAATAATTCCCTCACTATAATCCTCTCCCCTTATGGGAGAGGAAAAAGTAGAAGAGGAGTAGCCTGGAGCACAAACAATGAAAGCACTTATTCTTGCAGCAGGAAAAGGAAAGAGGTTAAGGCCATTAACAAATAAAGTACCAAAAGCACTAGTTCCAATTTGTAGAAAACCAATGATTGAGTATTCTTTAGATATGCTAAATAGGTCTAATATCAATGCAGTAGGTATAGTTGTATCTCCAAAGAATATAGATAAAATTAAACATCATCTAAAGAATGGTAAAAGATGGCATTTAAAAATCAACTATATTATTCAGAAAAAGCCATTAGGCACATATCATGCATTACTTCAAGCAGAAGAGTTTATAAATAATGAAAGGTTTGTTTTAATATATTGTGATTGTATAACAGAGTACAATTTGAAAGAATTAATAGAATATCATTTAAAACATAAACCAGTAGCCACCCTTGTTTTAAATAAAGAAAAACATATAGAAAATACTTCTCAGGTTTTATTTAAAAGAAAAAAGGTTATAAAGATTAAAGAAAAACAAAGAGAGTTTTTTTCTTATTATACAGTAAGTGGAATAATGTTATTAGAACCCATTATATTTAAAGCAAGACCCTATGTAAAACTTTCTAAGGAAAAAGAGTATCATATAGCAGATGCTTTGCAGTACTTAATTAATAAAGGAAAAAGAGTATTATATAAGAAAATTAACTGTTGGCGAGTAAATGTAAATACCTTTGAGGATATCAAAAAAGTTAAGAAATGTTTAAAGAAAGAATAGGTCCTTAATACTTGATATCCAATATTCGATGCACTACTTTGCTGAATCTACAAAGGGAAGACTGTATGTTCGTGAAAGAGCGTTTTTTTATTGTCAATGACTGAGAACTAAACTGTGCCTTTCTTTAGTTTGACATATTGTAAAATATACTTGACAATTTTAATAAATATTGTAAAATATAAATAACAATGATTAAAGAAATTATCTATGAGTATTGGAATAATTCGCTCCCTTTGCTTAAAAAGAGGGAATTTGACCTTAATCTCATTAAGGTAGAGCTGATAAATGATATCATAGGGATAAGAAGAGCAGGTAAAACATTTCTTATGTTTTATCTTATTGAATATCTTTTAAATACAGAGAAGATTAATAAAAAAGCAACTATTTATATAAATTTTGAGAATCGTCGTCTTTATCCTTTGAAAAAAGAATATTTTAATCATATTATAGAATTTATCTATGCCGAAAGGCTTTTAGATAAGTTTAAAAAAGTATATCTGTTTTTAGATGAGATTCAAAATATCGAAGAATGGCAAAGATGGATAAGAAGTATATATGATGAGTTTAAAGGGAAAATAAAGATATTTATGGCAGGTTTTTAAGAGAGGTTTTTGTTGATGGT
>CAYYAU010000253.1:0-2380 GCA_964469765.1 uncultured Clostridia bacterium
TTATTTTAGCGGGCAAAGGACACGAAAAATATCAGATTATTAGAGATAAAAAAATTCCTTTTGATGAAAGAAAAATCTTAAAAGAAATAAGTGATGCATCTGGAAAAACTTTAACTAAATAACAAAATGTTTTATCATTTACTTTATCCACTGTATAAATATCTTTTTATATTTAATGTTTTTCAATATATAACCTTTCGGACAGGTGGTGCAATATTAACAGCTTTATTTTTTTCGTTTCTCTTTGGTCCAATAGTGATAAAAAGATTAAAGAGTTTAAATATAAATGAAGAAATAAGAGTAGATGGACCTTCTTCTCATAATATAAAATCTGGTACCCCATCTATGGGTGGATTGATAATTCTTTTCTCTTTAGTAATTTCTACTTTACTATGGGCACGATTAGATAATAGATTTATAATAATAATATTAATTTCTACACTTTTACTTAGTGGTTTAGGATTTTGGGATGATTATATAAAAATCAAAAAGAAGAAAAAAAAAGGAATCTCTCCAGAGATTAAAATTCTTATTCAGATGTTAATAGCTTTAGCTTTAGGTTGCTATCTGTATTTTTACCCTCCCAATAGTAATTATTCGTCGCATTTAACATTTCCCTTTTTAAAAAACTTTTTTATTAATTTTGGTGGGTTATATATATTACTAGTGATATTCATTGTAGTAGGTTCTTCAAATGCGGTAAATCTTACGGATGGTTTAGATGGATTGGCTATAGGCTGTATTGTGATATCAGCTATGACCTATGGGTTAATTGCTTATTTAGTAGGAAATGTAAAGTTTAGTTCCTATCTGTTTTTGATTCCTGTAAAAGGTGCAGGTGAACTTACAGTATTTCTAGGAGCATTAGTAGGAGCTGGACTAGGTTTTTTATGGTTTAATTCCCATCCTGCTGAGATTTTTATGGGTGATACAGGCTCGTTGTTTTTAGGAGGAGTAATAGGAATAACTTCCATTCTTGTAAAACATGAGATTTTACTATTAATAATTGGTGGTGTATTTGTTTTAGAGGCATTATCAGTTTTGCTTCAAGTTTTTTCCTATCAATACTTTGGTAAAAGGATATTTAAAATGACTCCCATCCACCATCATTTTGAGTTGAAAGGAATACCTGAATCAAAGGTTGTAATAAGATTCTGGATATTTGCTATTATTCTTTCCTTGATTGCGTTGTCAACTTTGAAATTAAGATAAGAATGAAAAAAAAATTATTCAAATATAAAAAAGTTTTAGTTATAGGTATAGGAAAAAGTGGAACCAGTGTATGTAATCTATTAGTTCAAAAAAAAATAGATGTTGTTGCAACGGATGATTCTTCTCCTTTTTTAATTAATAAATTAAATAAGGAAGTTCCATTTTTAAACAGTTCTAAAATTAAAGATATAAAACAATACAACTGTTTTATTGTAAGTCCTGGAATACCTTCAACACACTTTCTAATAAAAGAAGCAGAAAGAAATAAAATACCAATATTAAGTGAAATAGAAATAGCCTTTAGATTCCTACCTTACAAGGTCCCTATCATTGCAGTAACAGGAACAAATGGAAAAACAACCACAGTTAATCTTATAAAGAATATTTTAGAAAAAAAATATAAAAGAGTTTTTTTAGCGGGTAACATTACCACATCCTTTTCCGAGATTGTTTCTTATGTAACTCCGAGTTCCATTATTGTTTTAGAGTTAAGTAGTTTTCAATTGGAAAGAATTTTTAAGTTCCATCCCTTTATTTCAATTATTTTGAATATTTCAGCTGACCATTTAGAAAGGTATTCAACATTTGAAGAATACATAAATGCAAAAGCAAACATATATAGAAATCAAACTAAAAATGATTTTGTAGTTTTAAATTACGAAGATAGATTTTGTAGACAACTTGAGGAGAAAATAAAAGGACCTAATAAGATTTTCTTTAGTAACAAAAGAAAATTACAAAAAGGTGTTTATTCAAATAAAAATAAAATTTATCCTAAATATTTTTCAATTTCTTCTTTTTCAGTAAAGCCAAGAATCTTTGGACTTCATAACTGGGAAAACATATTAGCATCAGTCATAGTAGGGTTTCTTTTTAAGATACCTTCTTCTTTAATAAAAGATATTATAGAAAATTTTAGGGGATTATCACATAGATTACAAATTGTTGGAACATATAAAGAAAGGACCTTCATTAATGATTCAAAATCTACCAATATTGGTTCATGTAAGAGTGCCTTAGAATCCTTCTCGTCTAAAGTAATTCTTCTTATGGGAGGTAGGGATAAAGGACATCCCTATTCATCGTTAAAAAATCTAATAAAGAAAAAAGTAAAACACATTGTTGCTTTTGGAGAAGCAAGGAATAAAATAAAAAAAGATTTATATTT
>CAYYAU010000254.1:0-2349 GCA_964469765.1 uncultured Clostridia bacterium
AAGAAGAACCTGGTATTCGTTAAAACTCCGGCGATGCCAAACCCGGTGCCGATGATGATGAAAATGACGTAATAGACAACGAATATCATAAAGCCCCAGGCCATAAAGGCATGGCCTATCATGGCTCTGTCTTTCTTATCCAGATTTTTGAACTGGCACCACTGAGAAAAGACGATAAACGCCATCCTCAGCATTCTAGTGACTAACTGGGGGAATTTGCCTTCTGGCCTGCCCAGCTTCAGGTAGCGCCAGAGCTGATAAGCCCGGCGCAAGAAGAGAGCAACGGCAACCACGGTCAGTACCCAGAAAATGGTCAGCTCTACTGGTGATAACATAGCTACTCCCTAGCTGAATTGCCGAATATCTGATACGGCTCTGCTACAGCCGAGCTTGAATGCAGCCAGACGGTCAGCAAAAGCTTAAAGGGCTTCTGCACCAAGCTCAGCCAGGTCTTTTACCTTAAGTTTATCTTCAACGTTAACCGATTTAACCCCGTCTATCATGTTGATATAGCACCACGGGCATGCCGTCACTATCATGTCCACGCCAATTTCAAGGGCTTCCTTGACCCGCAAGTTAGCTATGCGGTCAATCTCCGACTCAAAGTCCGTCCACATACGACCGCCACCGCCACCACAGCAGAGGCTGTCAGCACGAGCCCGGTTGAATTCAATAAGCTTTATACCTGGGATATTATGTAAAACTTTCCTGGGTGCGTCATAAACCTCATTGTGCCTGCCCAGATAACAGGGGTCTTGGTAGGTCACTTTTTGCTCAATCTTCTTGCTGAATGACAGCTTCTTCTGGTCGATTAAATCAGCCAGGAACTGGCTATAGTGCTGCACCTTAATCCCCTTCATCGCCTCCTCGGGGTAGCGGTTCTTGAATATGTCAAAGCAGTGTGGGGAAAGGGTTACGATGTGCTTTACCCCGAGCGACTTGAACCGGTCCAGGTTCTTCTCACAGAGGTCTTCAAATAGCAGCGACTCACCCATCTTCAGAGAGGGATTGCCACAGCAGGCCTCGTCTTCTATTATACCAAATTTGACCTTGGCCTTTTCCAGCAATTTAACCAGCGCCTTGGCCATGTTCTGGGCTAGGGGATCATGAGGCGCTGTGCAACCCACGTAGAAAAGAACATCGGACTCTTTGGAAAAAGCCGGGGCGCCAAGACCTTTCATCCGTTCTTTTCGCTCCGATGGCGCCATTCCGTAGGGGTTGTTATACTTCTCCAGAGACTCAAGAGCCCGCTTCTGGTCAGGCATGGGGCCCAGCATTTCCTCAACGAATAGCTCCCTCCCCTTTTCAATAGCATCAAGCAGGTTCACTCCAACGCTGGTATCACTGCAGGCTGTTACACACCTTCGGCAGGTGGCACAGGAATATATTAGGTCTCTCAGAGCATCTTTGTATTTAGCCTCCTCCCCTCGTTTAATCGCGGTATATAAGGCGTTGATTATACCGCCAGCCGCTTGGCTCTCCCACCCTTCGGTGATGTCCATCAAAGGGCAGTTTGGTAGGCAAAACCGACACCTGACACAATTGGTGACGATATCCAGAATATCTTTTTTAAGCTCCTCCTCTTTGGCTACCTCAGATTTCTGCACTTTTTACCCCCTCATTATGGCTGTTGCCATCTGGCTATATGGTTATAGCTTGAGCTGTGGCTGTAGTCTGCTTAGCTGCCCTATGTAGTAGGGTAGCATTGCGATGAAGGATGAAGCAAGATATACCCACTGATTTGGTCTCCTCATCAGCCACCCGCCGTGCCCTCACTCCCCCAGGTTACCGGGGTTCAAAACGCTATTGGGGTCAACTACCTGCTTTATCTTCAGCAGCATTGCGTAGGCAGCTTCACCGTATCTCTCCCGTAGGAACGGTATTCTGTTGGCAGTCTGCCCTACCTCCCCAGGAGCGCACCCCCACTTCAGGTATACCTCCTTCTCCAGCATCGTGGCTTCTTTGAGGGCCTGGCGTCTTTTCTCCTCTGGCCAGCTTATTGGTGCTCCCCACATAGCGTGTAGGTCGCAGATGCCAACATGGCCGTAGAGGAGCAGTTTAGCTTCATACAGAATGCTATGTTTATGGCCTTTGCGATAGTAGTCTATAAGGTCGGGCATATTATGTAGCGGCACCGGGCACTCGGCGTACCCCACTCCGATAAGCTTTTCCTTTCCCTCTTCCACACCGAGGATATTCATGATATTATCACGGCAATCCCAGATATCCTCCTGTTCTTTGGCGTCGGTGACTACGCGTGCCTCAATTGCCCCACTTTTTTGGAAGGTCTTCACCATTTCTTTAGCTTGCCAGTCAGCATCCTCTTGGGTATGGCCCACAGTGATAGCT
>CAYYAU010000255.1:0-2343 GCA_964469765.1 uncultured Clostridia bacterium
CATTAGCTTCAGCCTTAGCAACAAGAGCTTGCAATTCAGATATGATAATCTTCAACTCACCGATAGCTGTTTTATCCTTCATTGTTTCAAACTCATTCATTTCTCCCTCCAGTATTAGATTACTGGTAGCGGGGGAGGGAATCGAACCCTCGTAGGCAGGGCTTATGAGACCCACCGGGCAACCAACAGCCTCCCCGCGTCATACTACTCTGATTTTAGAAGGTCAATGGCCAATGCGAGCAACCCAGCTACTATTGAACATCCTAGCCACAGTAGCAGACCTAGCCACCACCTACCGTAGTCGGCGTGAAATGCCCAGCAAGTTAATCCCACAAGGCCACCGATTATTGCCGTTAAAATCAAGACTCCAGACAGCTTCCTAACCATTTAATCCAGCGCTTCCTCCTCCTCTTCTTCCTTATCTTTTTGGGGTAATCTTCTCACAAATGCATCATGGCCCTGCCTGATATATGACTCGTAGCAAAATGAGCAGAGGTCTCCGATTGGGCTGGGATGTGGGGTCTCCATGTGTTTTTCCCCGAAGCATATCCCACAGGCAGCGCATTTCGGATGCTCTTTCATTAGGAGTGACATCTGCCGCTTTAGCTTCTCAAGTCTTTGTGCCATCAGGCAGTCCTTCTGGCGCAGTGCCTTCTCCTGCTTCCAGAGGCTATTCAGTCTTGATAGTATCAAGTTTCGCAGTTTCACAGACTTTTTGTCTTTCTTCGATAGTGTCTCGTAACGCTTTCTTGCTTCCTTCACAACCTCTTTGCTACAGCTACGCCAGAAGTCGCGCTTGTCTTTTTCCGTGAACCGCTTGTCCAAGTAAATTTGCCCCTTACTGACAATTTGCCTTAGCCTTTCTATCCTTATGCAAATGGAGCAGGGGAACCCCATATTAGCAGGCTTGGGCACCCGCTTTGCTATTGGTATGCTCATAGCTTCTCCCCGTAAATTTTCCTGTTAGAATATTAGCACAAGATGGAAAGTTTGTCAAGAGGTTGTGAGGAAACATCTAAAAAAGGAAGCCGGGGGCTATCGGCAGATAGGCGGAGGTGACCCTATTCGGGTGGCCGGGTAGCCGAAAAGCCCTGTAGGGGGGTACAGGGGAAAAGCACTAGCCCGGCTCTTACCTTCTGCCTGCGGGTACCCCCGGCTTCCACCCTAGAAGGGGCCGCTAGGATATATGTCATCTAGGGTAAGCCCGTAGTAAGACGCAACCGTCTCCTTGCTCGGCCAGCAGTTACATGGCACCTGCCAATACGCCCATTGCCCAGCCCAGAAATTATAGTAGTCGTTGAAGGACATTTTCCCTGACGACAGACTTATCGAGGTGATCTGGTTCTGGTCAATCTGTCCGTATTTGGCAAGTATCCCCGCTTCCAGGTAGTTGTACACCTCGTTGCGTATGTCCTGCGGACAATCGCTGTAGTAGGGGATGACTATGCCACGGCACCAGACTTTCAGAGCGGTCCCGGCACAGCCGCCGGCTTGAGGAACATAGGTTACACTCAGACAGTCTCCTACCGTTCCCTTACCGCCATATATTTCCTGGAGGGCTGCCAGATCTGCGGTTACGGCAACTATCTCCATATCCAGCGAGGCATCAGCGACAGGCACCCACTGACCCTCTTTGAGAACACGAACGGCTGCCTCGATAATACCCGTTTGGTCCCGGTATCCGATGGGCGGGCTTATGTCGAACTCAAAGGTGTGCGTCTCGCCGGCGTCAAAGTCATACCACTGGTCGTGTTCCACACGATTATACCAAGTTGACCCCGGCTCGGCAATCTGCCAGGCGAACCAGACATTCATCGACGCGGGTATGAGAGTAGTGCCCTTTCTGCTCCTGTTGGTGACAGTCACCTTTGCCGTATAGCTATACCCCTCGATTAACTCAACAGTCATTTTCATACTCCAATGATTATATCGGCGCCATAGATGATTTCGCCGACTTGAACCTCTAGTGATTCAGTGTCCCTGTTTATTTCCTTGCCGTCCGGCGACCTGACGACCGCCACCACCACCCATGTCTCCCCACCAGCACCAACGGGAATGGTGAACGGGAACACAAAGGTCGGCGAACCGATAGTCTGCCCGGGATCAAAGTGGCTCGACTTAGTGTCCTTATATACCCTCTCACCGTAACCGTCCACAAGTGAGAGTTCGACACTCAGGGTAGCCTCCCATGGCTCTCCCGCCCTAGTGGTCTTGTTGGTAACGGTGGTCACCGCCTGGTAGCTTTCCCCCTCTATGACCGGGACGGGGGAGTTTGAAGGCACGGGATTCCCCTGGGCATCGAAAATCTGTATCACCACTTCCGCTCCCTCGGGTGGTGCCTCC
>CAYYAU010000256.1:0-2327 GCA_964469765.1 uncultured Clostridia bacterium
ATAAGAGAGTCCTACTTAATAAATGTAAAGAATGTAAAGCGAAGGATTATTGTCCAAAGCCATATGAGTTTTATGTAAAAATTTATGGAGACAAAGAGTTTAGCCCCCTTAGGTAATTAATTATGGCTAATATTGGGTATATTCAAGTTACCAGAAATTGTAATCAAAATTGTAAATTTTGTTCCAATCCCCCTAATAGGAATTCTTTACCTTTTTCAAAGATTATCAAATTTATAGATGATTTTATAGAAAGGAAGTATCAAGGAGTTATTCTTACAGGTGGAGAACCCACTCTTTTTGAGGATTTAGATAAAGTTGTCACTTATTGTGTGAAAAAAAATTTCCCTGTCAGAATTATTACCAATGCTCAAAAATTATCTGATGCTGATTATCTCAAGAAACTGAGGGACTCTGGTTTAGAAGATTTGCATATTTCTATCTATTCCTGCAGAGAAAAAATTCAAAGTTTTCTTACCGAAAATCCCTCTTCTTTAAGCAATATTAAAAAAGCATTGAATAATATAAGAAGGTTTGATAGTCTGAGGGTAAATATAAACATAGTAATTAACAAATATAATTCCGACCATTTGAGTCTTGTGGTTAAGTGGATTTGTAAAAATTATCCTTTTGTATCACATTTTGTATTTAATAATTTAGACCCCTTAATGAATAGGACGATGGAAAACCCCGATACTATACCTCAGTTAGTAGATTTTGAGTTGGAGTTAGATGAAGCTATGCATTTTCTTTATTCGCAAAATAAGACTTTTAGGGTAGAGCGAGTGCCTCTATGCTATATGGCTAGTTTTCCTCAATATTCTACAGAAACTAGGAAAATAGTAAAACAGGAGGAAAGAGTAGTTCATTTTTTAGATTCGAAAAGAACCGTCCATCAGAAGAGATGGTTCTATGAGAAAGCTCGATGTTGTGAATATTGTAGCGTGAATTCAATTTGTGCTGGTCTATATCAGGGAAACAGATTTTATTCTTTTTCCCATCTTTATCCTTTGTTTATTGACGCTCAGGAGGTAAAAGATAAAATATTAAATCCAGAATGATTACATTTACTCCTTATCTTTCAGGAATAAATTTACCTTTGATGATTATGATATTAACTTTAGGGATTTTAAGCTCATGGCAGGATATAAAATATGGTAAAGTAAGAAATAGATTGTTAAAGAGTTTCTTTCTCCTCGGTATCTTTTTAATATTAATAGCGTTTATTTATTCTCTTCTGCAAAATAAATCATTGCTGAAGGTTAATGATTTAGGAAGAATTGTAGGGGCTACTTTTTTAGCTATCTTTATAGGATTCTTTGGTTGGAAATTTAAAATGTGGACCGCGGCTGATGCGAAGTTATTCATAGTTTGTGTATTCTTATTGCCCCCTGCTTATTATGATAGCCAGTCTTTTTTTTCTGCTTTTCTTGGTTTAGGAAATCTTTTGATTAATATCCTCTTAGTATTTTTTGTATATGTGGTAATAGAAAGTTTTATTGGGGTAATTGGTTTGGGTTTAGACATATTATCAGGAAGGCATAAACTTCCCAGAAGCAAAACCCCGAAAAGGATTAATTTAAAAAGAACCCTTGAAGTTTTTAAGATAGTGATTGGCTATATATGCGTAATTTCCCTGATTCAATTGTTAAGATATTATTTAGGCAGTTCCTCTCTCATAAAGTCAGTTCAGGTGGTTTTGTATATTGGTTTAATCCTGTCCTATCCTATTTTCTTTAGGGTATTTCGAAAGTTTAATTTGCTTTTGATAGTACCTGTGATAGCTGTTCTCGTATTTTTAGTAATTAGTAAGTCCTTCTGGGGTTTCTACTTTGTGCGGGGAGTTATCAAAGCATTATGTTTTATTTCTACCCTTAGCCTCATTCGAATTTTAGCTGATTATTATCATCAAAAGAAAGAGATAATTGTAATTCCTGTAGAGAAACTTAAGCCTAAATTAGTTTTGGCAGGAACCACACTTTCTAAACTGAAGAATATTCTTTATCCCCAGAGAGTTTATTTATACCCGGAAGGTTTGACTGAAGAACAGGCAGAAGAATTTAAAAATATTCTTAGAAAAAATAATATAAATACTGTGGAATGTTATAGAGGATTTTCTTTTGCCCCGTTTGTTTTTTCAGGAGTTATAATCACTTTACTTTTAAGAGAGAATATCTGGTCTTTTCTGTTTTAAAAATTTTTATGCAAAATTTTAATAAGTTTTTAATCACTGCAGCCTTAGGGGTATATCTAGGTATAGGGATTCTAAACCATACTAATGGTGTAGAGCTCAGTGAAGAATCATTAGAAATTTATGGGGATGTTTATAA
>CAYYAU010000257.1:0-2300 GCA_964469765.1 uncultured Clostridia bacterium
TTCTATTTCAATTTTTCTTTGTTTCTTCATAACTTTAGTATGTATTATATTACAAACTGATTATCTTTTTTTAGTTTTTAATTCTACATAAACACAATATATTTTATTCCATCGCCATTCTGGATCTGTTTTTTCTTCTACCCATACCTTATATCCATTATTTGCTAAAACGGTTACCAAAAGATCTTTATCTGAACAGGAATTTATTTCGAATTCAATTATCCCTTCTTTCATATTTTTGTTATGTAAATAGAAGTTAACTAAATTTATAGAACTTAAAACTATAATTATTGCAATTGTTCCTATTCCAAGAGTAACCAAACGCTCTTTAATCGTTTCTATTTGTTTTTTAGTCATAGATTTTTCTTAGATATTTTAGTTTTGATTAGTTTTTGGCGTAACTTTTTATTGTTTCTTGTATTACATTTATAAGAACAATTCTCAGTCTTTCACAAGCTACTTCTATTTTTTCTTTTTTGGTAGATTCATAATCATTTGCTACATAAGTAATCCAATACTCAAACCATTTTTCATATTCTTTCAATGTTTTAGCAATTAAATCGTTTAATTCTTTATTTAATTTCTGTGTCTCTTGTTTTTCAGTCATAGATTTTTTATATCTAGATAATTTCATTAAAATCTTTCTTTACTTCCTTAGGTAATTCAAATTCTATATTTATTCCAGCATACTTTACCATCTTATAAGGGCTATCTAATGACAGTATTATTTTCCCTTTCTTCATTGCTTCATTGGACTTTTTCTTATCCCTCTTTATCTCCTGTGGAGTTTTCTTTGCAAAGCACTCTTTCATTCGTTCATCTGTAAAATCTTCTTCGCGCATAGGAGGCCAATAAGTAGCTAAGTGTATTTTTTTGATCTTTATTGGTAGTTTTAAGCCTGCTACATATTTTTCTGCTCTCTGCCTAAATCCCTTTACTTTTCTATCAATCCCATCTGCTCTTAATCTAATAATTCCAACATCTCCCTCAATCTCTACAGGGTAGCCAATTTTCTTTGTTAATTTTCTTTCCCATTTAGCCCTTTTAAGATGATACTGAACATAATACTTTGCTCTTTTAATTACCTCTTTACATCCGCCGGTAGCAGGAAACAATATATTTGAATAATCAGGTGTTGTATCTGTTAGATAAGAATTTAAACATTCATTTATTTCTGCCTTGCTTATCCAATCAAAATCATCGGTTTCTTCAATAGAATTTTGACAAAAAAGAATAATGCCTGGATGAAAGAGTCCTCCTTCATCATAAGGGAATTCTCCTTCTAGTGCTTTTCTAATTTCTTCTTTATAATTTATTCTCATATTTTTTATAATTATTTTTTCTTAATTTTTTTAGATTTTTTAATAACCTTTGCTCCTCCAACTAATTTAAAGATTCTAATTGATTTATAGTCAACTTCTTTTCTCTTAAGCAATTTTTTTACAGCTTTAATCATTTCTCTCTTTGTCTTACAAAAGATAACTGGGTCTTTATTAACAGCGTAGAATACTGCATATCTTGCTTTAGCTGGTGAACCTTTATCAACTTTAATAACTCGCTTACTATCAACTTTTTCATCTTCAGCGTAAGAATATCTATCAGCGCCAATTTTGTAGTCTAAGCCCCTTTGATCCCAAGGATCTACTCTTTGTCCATCTTCACTTATTCCAATTGTTAATCCAAAACCCTGGTCCGAAATTACAGCGGTTCCACTGGTTATTTCTGCTGGCCAAATATCAACACCAGTTAAAGAAGTTGAATCAGAATTCCAAATATTTGAAGTTGCTGAGCTCATAGGATTCTAATTTTAATCAATTTAATCGACCTTTGTTTATAAATAGAACAAACATAATACTTTTCACCATCTATATAATTGTAAAAATTAAGATGAGCGTGAGTCATATTTTTCTTCTAAATATTTATTTATTATTTTTTCGCAGACCCTTAGAAGTTCTTTTTTCAAAAATTTTTTAGGTTTTTTTATCGTTCCTTCTTTCATAGGATTTCCAATTAAATCCGAAATCATAAAATCACAATACCATATTTTTCCACATTTATCCATTCTTTCAATTGAAAAACAATACATTTTTACTACAACATCTTCATCGTGCACTTTAATTGTTTTCTTTTGTTTTTTCATAAAATCTTTATTTAACTTCTTTCTATTAACTCATTAAGTACTTCAATAATTTCGTTTATCTTTTCTCTTGTCTCCTGATGATAAAAGGGAGAAATCATAAAAATACTTCCATTGGTTTCTAACTTCTTTAACTTATTCTTTTTCAAGACAATTTTCTTTT
>CAYYAU010000258.1:0-2286 GCA_964469765.1 uncultured Clostridia bacterium
TAATAATTGTTTTTGCATTTTTTGATTTAACCGTTTTTCATTGGCTAATTGAAATCTGCATATTTTTCTATTAAACTCTGCAATTTTGTTTAAATAACCCAACCCCAGATAATATCTATAGGATATGCCTAAAAGTGGTAATAATGTTTTTTCAAAATAATATATTAATTTGAGCGGACTTCGTCCTTTGGTAAATATCACTTTATTATCATTATGTTCTTTAAAACGTTTCCGTAAGTTATTTGTACACCCGGTATACTATCTGTTATCTTTAGTACTTTGAAGTACTTATACATAATACATCTTAATGATCTCTAACGGGATTCATTTTTGTTGGGGACTATAATACATTTCCTTCCCATAATTCATGTAGGAAATTGTTCCACGGCATTATTTCTATTTTATCATGGAGCCTTTTTTCTTTTTCGTTACAAACAAGAATAGTTCTTTTTGGTGCATATTCTTCTCTAAAAGCTATCAACCCCTTAAGATCCCTTTTGTTTATCCGATTATCTCCTTTTATTTCTATAGCAACTTCACCCTTTGCTAATACAAAATCTACCTCAAGGCCTGTTTTTGTCCGCCAAAAATTTATTTCAAAATCTCTCCCACTATAAGAGCGATAAGCAAGAATCTCAATTAATAAAAAATGCTCAAAAGCCTTCCCGAACTCTATACCCTTCTTATCTTGCAAATATTGTTTTCTTAAATAATTGGCAACTCCTACATCAAACAAATAATATTTCGGAGCCTTAGTTATGACTTTGCGCGATTGTCTCTTTTTAAAAGGGTCAATCCTTGAAGCCAGTAATGTATCAACAAGAATCTGATAGTATTCTTTAACTGTTTTTGAATCTACTCCACAATCACGTGCAATATTGGAATAATTCGTAAGTTCACCATGCGAGTAACCAAATGCATCAAAAAATCTCGAGAATGCAGGGATATTACGTGTTAATCCTTCAGCAAAGACTTCTTCTTTCAAGTAGTCCTGAACATATGCCTTTAAGGACCTTCTACATTCGGCATCATCTTGCAAATAATGCAACGGTATCATTCCATGATTTAAAGCCCGTAAAAGATTCACATTTTTAAGCTCAGCTGTAACAAGCGGGAACATCTCGTAACGCCATGCCCTACCTCCTAAAAGATTAGCGTGGCCTCTTTTTAATTTTCTCGCGCTTGACCCACAAAGAATAAAATGTAATCCTTTATTTTCAATCAACCAATGCACCTCATCAAGAATTTGGGGAACTTTTTGGACTTCATCAAGTATTATTGGATGCTTAAGAATTCTCTTATCCTTTGCAAGTATACGTTCCCGTAATAATGCTGGATTTTTAGAGACTTCAATAAAGAAATCTGTCTTTAAAAAATCGTATATCAGGCTATTGGGAAAGTGCTTTCTTAAATACGTAGTCTTACCTGTTTTTCTAGGCCCCCATAAAAATGCCGATTGTTTCTCGGGAAGCTTTATATCCAGAATTCTCTCTATGTTTTTCATTTTGTAGCATCCTCCATATTAGTCTTACTAATTCGGAGTATACACCATTTTTAGTAAATAGTCAAGGGAAATCTCTGCCATTTTTATTTATAATTAATGAGTTACTCAAAGCCACTTTTATGGAATTTTGCTATCTTCATTTTAATTGTTCTTTAATTTTTGCAATAAAAACCTTAGTATCAAACTTCTTTGCTTGCTTTATACAAGCATCCTTATACAATAATAGGTCTTTTCCAATTTTTTTAAGAACTTGAACTTGTATTATTATATATCATTCCGTAAAAATTGCAAGAGTTTACCCTTGCAATTTTTACTTCCTTTTGGTACTTTTTAGAGCTCTCTACAAAGATACGGGGGTTTTCTTCGCATTCGCTTGAAAAATCACTGTCTCATTAAATTTTCCCTTGACAAATCTGCAAAAATAGTTATACTACAATTGTAATATATACAAAATTAGTGGGGGTTAAAATGATTATTCAAAGAGATTTAATTGGGAAGATAAAGCCATTTTTAAAAAGGAAAGAGTTTATTTCTATAGTTGGGCCACGGCAATCAGGTAAAACTACTTTTCTAAAAATTCTTAAGGATTACTTATCTAAAAAGTTAAAGATAAATAAAAACCTAATTCAAATTATAACATTTGAAGATAGAAAACTTCTTATGCAATTTGAAAAAGACCCTATTTCTTTTGTGCATTCTTATATTCCGCAAGACAATAAACAAAAGTTTTATCTAATGATAGATGAGTTTCAATATGCTAAAGATGGAGGACAGAAATTAAA
>CAYYAU010000259.1:0-2281 GCA_964469765.1 uncultured Clostridia bacterium
ATAAGGACTAATATTTCTCAATCCAAACTTTCTAAAAACCTCAAACTGATTTTCAGCATAATCTATACCTCCAACAGCTATACCAATTACTATCCCAACCCTTTCTGAATCTTCATTTTTTATATTGAGTTGAGCATCATTCAAAGCAAGCCGAGTAGCTGCAATTGCATATTGTGTAGATAAATCTGTTCTTCTAATCTGTTTACTTTCTACAAAATCCTTTGGATTAAAATTGTTAATCTCTCCCGCAACCTTTGACGGATGATTATTTGCATCAAAACGTGTTATTCTTCTAATAAAGGACTTTCCTGCTATAGTGTTTTCCCAGAACTCTTTCTTACCAATTCCACTGGGAGCAACAACCCCAAGTCCTGTAATGACAACTCGCCTTCCATTATCTCTGTTCTGTTTCATTCTTAACACCTAACTTAAAAATTGGAATAGGGAAGAAAGCCCAAACTTCCTTTTTGTATTTTAGATATTCATTACTAAACTTCTCTATCATTGCCTTTTCTTCATAAACTGTCCTTAAAACAATAAGTGGAATGAATATAATTGCAATTACTATTAAAGAATAATAGGCATTAGGTATTAGTGGTAACCCAAAAAGCTCACAAAAAATAAATAGATAATGAGGATGTCTCATATATTTATAAGGACCTTTTTTTATTAAAGGGTGATTATCTCTTATCTCTATCTCAGTGCTCCAAAACTTTCCAAGAGTTTTCATTGCCCATAACCAAAGTATCATACCTATAATGTAAATTAAAAATGCTGTTACTGAGATATAATAATTTATTTGCCTTTTCACTATAAAAAATTCAATCGGTGGTGCAAAAAAAACTAAAACATAAAAAATAAACACCAACTTTGTAATCCACTGTGCATAGACTTTTCCTTTTATCTTTTTCATCTTTAGTGTTTTTGTTATCACAATTAATCTGTTTAATATTGCAAGAAATAAAACTATTAAATAAATGTATTTAAACATACTTTTCTCCCATTATTCTCTAAAAAATTTTTTGTTAAATAATGGAAATAACCCCATTGTTTCTTTTTTATACTCCTTATATTTATTTTTTAAAACATCATACATAACTTTTTCTTCTATGATTGTCCGCAAGATAATAATAGGAAAATATAATATTATAAATATTAAAGAGGTATAATAGGAATTAGGAATTAATGTAATGCCTAAAACTTCAAGTAAGTGAAAAAAGTTGTTTGGATGTCTCATATATCTATAAGGACCTTTTTTTATTATTTTATGGTCATCCCTTATCTCAATATCTACACTCCAGTATTCCCCTAAAGAGTTAAATGCCCATTGTCTTCCTGAAATGCCAATCCAATAAAGAATAAAAGCGGTTATACTTAAAAATAGATTTATTTTCCTTTCTACAATAAAATACTCTATAAAAGAACCAAATAAAATAAGAAGGTATATGTAAAAGATATACTTTGTTGTCCATTTTGCATATATCTTTCCCTTAATCCTCTTAGCAGTTAATGTTTTCTTTCTAATATTGTATCTTAAGTAAATGATTATGACAAAAAATCCAATATAAAATAAGGTGAAATAGAGATTTTTATTCATTATTTTCTACTTGCCTCTTAAAAGATTCTGTATAATTTTTTAATCCAATCAACACCCTTCTTGTAAGATTGTCTATTCTGGGTTTTGCAATAAAATAAGATAATAACCATCCAAAGATAGGAATTTTTATTTTAAACTTATGTATTATCGTGAGTTCTGTCCCTCTTGGGACATATTTAAATAACCATACAATCTTCATTCCTTTTAGTTTTCCTTCAATCTGTTCAAACTCTATTGACTTATTTTTGTTAAACTTTGCTAAGGACTTCCATTTCATTACTCTACCTTTTATCTGGGCTTCTCTTTCTATAATTATTTGGTCATTTTCCGTCTTAATAACCTTTGAAGGTTTATATCCTGGAAGATATCTATGGGAGTTTTCAATGTCACTGGCTACTTTATACACTTCGGTTAGAGGTTTTTCTATAATTATGGAATCCTGTGTTATCATACTATTGCCACCACTCTACACCATCCAGCACTGGCTTTTTCAATCTTAACTGGAAAACAAGCAACCTTAAATCCAAAGGGTTTAGGAATTTTGTCTAAATTTGTAAGTTTTTCTATATGACAATATTCGATCTCTCTACCAGTAAAATGTGCAGGAAATATAAAAGAACTGTCCTTTGTGCTTAGAAAATCCTTTATCATAGAGATTGCTGGCCTATCAAATCCCCATGCATC
>CAYYAU010000260.1:0-2280 GCA_964469765.1 uncultured Clostridia bacterium
AAGTTTACCATTATAGGTAATCACCATTCCCCTTGTTAAATCAACCGCCTTATTTGTCTTTGGATTTTCAGTCTTTACTCCGCCATATACCTGAGAGGTTATGGTTGATGTTAAATCAAACCCCTTTCTTTCAAATCTTCCGATATTCTTCATTACATAAGTTCTTGAAACAATGGCTTGAGCTTTAAGTGCCTCCATTGGCCAACTCGGCGATACCTCTTGAGTCATAACCCCATAAAGATACCCTTCTACCCCCAACTCATTTATAGCAGTTAATCTTCCTTTTTTATTTATCTTAATTAAAACTGTATCACGATAAACTCTATTGTTAACCTTAACAAACGAATCTAAAGATACTATCCTAATTTTGTTACTGAATTTAATATCCTCTATATAAATACTGTGAAAATCTGTTGCAACTATATGCTCGTGCGTATCCTTAAAAGTCTTAATATTTCCATTTATAAGGTCAAAAACTCTAAACCCATGCTTAGACAGAACTTTGATAATTGGCTTATCATGGACAATCTCTATCTTAATAATTGTCCGAGTAAGTCTCTTACCAAAACACGGAAAATCAGGGAAAGAAAGGAATAAAACTAAGAAGGGAATTATATATTTCATCTTTTATTTATAAACAAAAGAATAATTATGCTCAATATTATACTCACCAAAACACATGTAGCCAAAGGAAAATAAAATGTGAAATTTTCCTTTTTAATATAAATATCACCAGGCAGTTTTCCTAAATAGGGAATCTTTACTTGAAACAAAATACCAAGAATTATAAATATAACTCCAAGCACTATTAAAGTTTTACCAACAAAGAATAATAGTTTCATCTGACTTTATCACTATTAAATAAATGATATTGTAATTATAGAAATCTTTTTATATTTTTTCAATTGATTTTTTTAAATGATTTTGAAATTCTTGGAGATTTGGGTCTTTAACTAAGATAAAGAATGAATTTTACATATTACAGGTTGGCAGAAAATTAAATTGAGAATTTTTCAATAATCTCTTTCAGAGTGATGTTATTTTCTATTTGATACTTTATTTCAGAAAGACGCTGGATTGTTTCTTTAGCATCATACAATCTGTATCCCCCAGGAGAATACCTTGATACTTTAATTAATCCTAACTCTGTATAATATCTCAAAGTAGATATAGGTAAACCACTAATTCTAGCAACCTCTCCAATCTTCAAAAGACCTTGAGAGATTCTATTTCTTCTCTGTAGAGATTTAAAAGTGAGTTTGTCAAGATTCTTAATACTTATATTCTTTAGCTGATTTACTTCTTTGTTTAATTTGTCTATAACAACTTTACTATCTTCAAACTTCTTAGCAATGCCCATACATAAAATTGCCACCTCTAAAAATTTTATTTCTTCTAAATTAAAGTTATAGTTACTCTTATCAACAACTAAAGTTAAATAGTATTTTTGTTCATAAAATACCAGAACTGGAATAAAATAAGTAGTTTTTCCTTTAATCTCAACCTTTATTAACTTTTCTGATGTAATTTCTGTATGTTTTATTCTTAATAAAATCTCATCAACCATTTCTATATCAACTCCAAACCACTGCTCTACATAAGGTTGGTCCTTTTCTACTTTTATTAATACTATACCACTTAAGTTAAGATAATCGTAGATATATCTTAAAATATCTTCCATTTTTTTCTGAAAAGCAATGTTACTGTCAACAATTTTAATAGTTAAATTCAAACCTGTTATTAACTTTACTCTGTTATAAAGCATTCTCTTCTGTTTATCAATACACCTTTTAATCTCCTTATTAAACTCATCTAAGTTAAAGGGTTTAACAATGTAAGAAAAAATACCTGATTTTATAGCTTCTGAAGCAGTTTCTATAGAAGGATACCCTGTCATCATTAAAACCTCTGGTTGATTATACCGTTGTTTAATCGCTTTAAGTAAACTTAAACCATCCATATTTGGCATTTTAATATCCACTACAGCAAGTCCAAACTCATGCTCCTCAATCTTCTTTAAAGCCTCTTTTCCATCTGAAGCAAAATGAACTTCATATCCTTGCCTTGATAACACTCTACCGCATAAATCCCTTATAGGGTCTTCATCATCTACAACTAATATCTTTTCACTCATCTTTTTTCTCCTTTTATTGTATTTCGTATTTCGTTATCTCCTACGTCCCACATCTGTCTTTCTGTTAGCTATACTCTGGTTTCTATATTCTAATAACCCAATAACTCTCTCTTTTTCTATCTTATATCAGTTACTAACCACTTTAT
>CAYYAU010000261.1:0-2255 GCA_964469765.1 uncultured Clostridia bacterium
TCAATGTCATCTGTCTTGCTAAACTTATAAGTTTCTCCCTATACTCCTTCTGTCTCTTAAACAATACCCCTTCTGTCTTTTCCTTTAATCTTCTATATATTATAGGTCCTAATGAACCTAATATAACTGATAGAACTACAGGAACTACTGCCCATGTATATCCAAACTTATCAAAAAAATATCCCTTATTCCAAAAGATTAAAATGAATGGCAACCCTAACACAAATGTGTATACAAAACCAAACACTGTTGTTCTGGTAACTGCTACATTGATATCCATAAGGCGGGTTGTGATAATGGCATAGGTGATGATTATGGGATATAAAGGTTCTATTAATAAACCAAAAGGGAAAATCTTTAAATTATAGACCGGGAAAAAAGCAGTGATTCCTCCTCCAAAACCAATAAAAGAAGCAATTAAAATATATTTCAATTGAGTTTTTTTTAATGCAGAAATATATTTTGCTTTAAAATTTTTAAATACTAATAGAATTGCATACCCTACACAAATAAAAAACATACTTGTATAAATAGAATATAAATGACCCATTTCTGTATAAAATGGAAAAGTAAGTTTAGGTAAGGGACCTTTTACTAATAAAGAATTTATGAAATTTAGAACAAAAAAAACTAAACTTACATTATACCAGAACCATAAAATTTTCTTTTTTTTGTTAATAATATCTAAAAAAGATAAGATAAAATGTAAATAAGTTGCTGGTATTAAAGTTGCTCCCATATAATGAATCTTTAACCAAATAAAAGCTTCTTTCTCTACAGAAGCATTTGTCATCATACCTAAACCAATACTCCATAGAGCAACACTTAAACTTAGATATAACCATGTTCTATTGACTATATTTCTTCTATCTTTGAAAAAAACAAATATAGCTAAACTCGTTGTTATAATAAATGTAACAATACAACTTATAAAAAATAAATTATTCATTCATTTTTCTTTAAAATTTGGGGTTTGTTTCTTCCCAATCTCTGATGAGCGGGCACAAATGTTCCATTTACAACAGCAATTAAAACACTTAATTCTCCTGCCAATGATGCAGCGGTAATAATTTCAGCAAGTTTATTTACTTTCCCTCCCCCATAACAACCTAAAATATTCAAACACTCTTTTTGTGTCCCTAATCCAGTCCCTCCCCCTATAGTCCCAACAAGGAGGTTAGGAATATAAAGACTTATATATAAATCTTTTTTCTCAGTAAGCTCACACATACTTATTCCTATATGAGAAGTAGATACATCAGCAACATCTTGCCCACAAGCAATATAAATTGCTGTAATACCATTAGCAATATGAGCTGTCATACCAAGAGTGCTTGCATGAGTATTAACTAAAAGGCATGAAGTATAATAATCATATAGTTTTTCAGGAGTGGTCTTGAAAATTTTTATTATTTCTCTAGGTATAATACAATCTACAAAAACTTCCTTACCATAACCTCTATGAATATTACTGAATGAAGCAACTTTAACAGAAGAAAACTTTGATCTTAAATAAAATCTCTTTTCTGTTCTTTCCATAATATATTTACATGCGGTTTCTGTCGCAACATTTATCATATTCATTCCTTGTGCATCTTGAGTATTATAAATAAATTTCAGAACCACTCTTCTTCCCATAATTATAGAGTTAATCTTCAAAAGTTTTCCATGATCTGTTGTTTTCTCTGCTTCTTGTTTAATAAAAGAAAAATTTGAATTTACCCATTTGATAAATCTTTGTGCATCACTTAAACCCTCTACAAAAAAAACAGGAGAAATATGAATCTGCCCACTTAATATTGAAGCATTTACTCCCCCAGCTTTTGTAATAATTCTCATTCCTTGATGATATGTAGCCACTAATGCTCCTTCGGTTGTAGCCATCGGAATATAGAAATATCCTTTAGCATTTTTGCCATTAATTAATAAAGGACCGGCTATACCAATTGGAATTTGACATACGCCAATCAGATTTTCAATATTTCCTTTAAAATTTCTCGGATCCTCTGAAAAATATCCGATATGTTTTAACTTATAGTTTATTTGTTTTGAAAGCCATTTTAGTCTTTTTTTTATAAATTCCTTTTCATAGTTTCTATTTGTAAATTTAGGAATTGGAATTACCTTTTTTTCTTTTATCTTTATCATTTTTACCTCCGATATGGGGACTCCTTTTGCCTTTTAAACAATACCCCTTCTGTCTTTTCCTTGAGCCTTCTATATATCAAAGAACCTAAACTTGCAAGGAAAACAGC
>CAYYAU010000262.1:0-2240 GCA_964469765.1 uncultured Clostridia bacterium
TGCAAAGAAATTTATCTTGAAAATTATACTGCAAAGCTTCCTTATAAAATTAAACAGAGTATTGTCGATAACAAAATTTCTATGGGACACGCAAGAGCTCTACTATCCCTGAATTCTGTTATTGAACAAACAAAATACTGGGAAAAAATAATAAGAGAAAACCTCTCTGTTAGAAAAATTGAAGAATTAATATATAAAAAAACCGATAAGAAAAAAAGAAAAAAAGAAATACCTGTAAAGAAAAAAAAGAATCACCAGATCCTGTATTTAGAAGAAAAAATGCAGTCAATTCTCGGAACAAAAGTAAAAATTATTGAAAAAAAAGATGGTGGCAAAATAGAAATAGAATTCTATTCAATAGATGACCTTAACAGGTTATTTGAACTAATCGAAACCATTGAAAAAAAATATTGATTTTTTTATATTATATTTTTAATTTATTTAAATGAAGAAAAAGAAAAAATATCTATCAATTATACTTATCCCTGATGAAGGAAGTAACCCTCACAGTATAAAAATAAGATATATTTATCTCAAAATTCTATTAGCTTTTTTTATCATTATTGGTTGTTTTGTTATTTTAGCAGGCAAATCCTACTGGAAGATGGCTGAAATTTTATTCGATTATAATTATCTGAAAGAACAAAATCTTAAGCTCGAGAGAGATAACATCAAAATCAATAGAATTATTAAAGAATTCAATGATTTAAAGAGAAACGATGACAGAATAAAAGAACTTCTTGGAATAACTTTTCCATTACCCGAGAAAAATCCAGAAAAAGGATTGCAAACAACTGCAAGTATAAAATCACAAATAGAAAATAGAGATGAAAACATAAATTACATAAATAAAATTCCATACGAAGTTCCCTCAACCTATTCAGGAGATTTTTTAAAAAATTATAGTTATATTCCTTCTCTACTGCCCGTAAGAGGTTATATTACAAAACGTTATCTATCAGGAAAAGACGCAAAGGGAAGAATCCATTACGGAATAGATATAGCAGCAAAACTTAAATCTATTATTCGTGCATCAGCAAGTGGAATTGTCATCTTTTCAAACTGGACTTATGAATATGGGAATTCAATTATAATAGACCATTTGAATGGATATCTTACATTTTATAAACACAACCATAAATTACTTGTATCAGAAGGTGAATTTGTAACTCAGGGAATGGCTATAGCACTTTTAGGAAACTCTGGAGAAAGTTCAGCTCCTCATTTACATTTTGAAATATGGAAAAATGGTAAACCTGTAAACCCTGAAAAATTAATCCTTAACCTGAATTGAAAATGAAAAACTCAAAAGAATTTCAATCACAGTCTATTCGACATGAACTAAATACAATTATTGGAAAAGGTTCTTTTGTCGAAGGTAAAATTAATATTCAACATAGCATTCGTGTCGATGGTAAAATTAAGGGTGATATAACATCTACCGGCACACTTACAGTGGGTCCTGATGGTGAAATAGACGGAAACTCTTATGTGGAGAGTGCCGTTATCGGTGGAAAAATAAAAGGCACTTTAAAAGCGAATTCTAAAGTCATACTCGAATCATCTTCTATTTTTGTCGGTGACCTTAAAACCCAGAGGCTTACAATTGATGAAGGTGCTATTTTTGAAGGAAACTGCCAGATGAGAGAAAATGAAGAATCTAAACCCCAAGACATAAAAAATAAAGATAACAAAAAAACAGATTCGAATGAATCTTGAAAAAAAAAGAAAAAACTTTCAACTCATCGGTATGTATATTGATCTGGGGCTTAGATTCGGAATCATTGTTTTAATTGGTTTCTTTCTCGGCTGGTTTCTTGATAACAAACTAAACAAAGAACCATTATTCACAATAATCGGGCTAATTTTTGGAACAGGAAGCGGTTTTTACCATCTTTATAAATCGGCTATATATCTTGAGAAAAAAGAAAAAAAGGACCTAAATGAAAAATAATTTCAGTTTATTATTCCTCTTTTTCATTCTCCCCATATCAATTATCACTTTTTTAGTTGTTAACCATTTCTGGGGAAATAAAATTATGGAGAGTTTTATTATCGGGTTTATCATTATGTCCTTTGTTGCTTTCCTGTCAATTTTTGTTGTTCATAAAACATTTAACAGGTCTTTCAATGTATTCTGGGGTTTCCTTGCTGGCAGTTTTTTCTTCCGTCTTATTATAATTATTGGTGCAGGATATTATTTTCTTAAATACACCAGTATAAACATTACAGGATATATA
>CAYYAU010000263.1:0-2234 GCA_964469765.1 uncultured Clostridia bacterium
GCCTTCATTCTTCCTTCAGAAAGGACTCATTCTGAAATAGGAAAGACCCAAGTTGGACAGATGAAAACAGTAGTGGAAAAGAGTATGAAACAAACAGTTGGTTCAAGACTAGCGCGTAAAATGATTAAATCTAACCCAGATAGAGTGTGGTCTGTGGCAGAGGCATTGGTTGAGGCTGGGCAGAATAGAGCTTCACCTTATGTGCTACCTCAAGCAGTCCCTGCATATCTAAAACTTCTATTAGATGCTATAAATAACCTACCGAAACGAAAACAAACCCAGCTTATTCCTCAAAAACAAGTATTAGAAACATTAAACAGTATTATTTCTCAAAGTAACTGGAGCAAGCTTTCTGATGATGAAAAGATATATAGAATTATTACAGAATGCGGTAATTCAGGTATTTCGGTATCAAAACTCTTCTCATTATATAACCCCACAATAGAGGTTGATATTGTTGTTTCAAATCATTTAGAAAACAAGATAAAAGAAATCTCTGAGAGTATAGAAGAAAGACAGAATTATATCAGTAATTTAGAGCAAAATGGAATTACTATAACTCCTCAAAGAATTAGTCAAATCATAGATGAACTAAATAGTTTAGTTGGTCAACTTGAAGAAACTCCAACAAGAGCTGGGTTTAATAGAGTTGCTAAAGAAATAAACTCTATAGCGTATACTTTAGGGATAAAGGAAGGGTTTATTTCTTCAAAGATGATTGGACAATTTTCTCCATTAACTCAAAAAAGACTTGTAGAAAAGATAAAAAAGAGAATTAATAATATTATAACATCACTTAATCCTTCAACGATTACAAACCAAATAAAAGAGATTAATAAACTATGTAAAGAAATAACACAGCTTAATTTAATGGGATACAATTTTGAAAGCATTGAGTCTATGAAACATAGACAAATGGTTGAGCAAATAATGAGTCAGGTTCCTAAGAAAGAAAGAGAAAAGATAAGAAAACAATTATCTTTACCTGAAATAAACAGTAAAGAAAGAATATCAAATGAGTTGTTAAGATTAATTGACAGTTTATTTAATCTCTTAAATACTGGTAAGTGGGGAATAGAACAAACAAAACAAGTAGCACAACTAATACAACAAACAAATGAAACTATTGATTCATTAAGACCAGAAAGGAGTGTAAAAGGAGGTGTGTTAAGAAATACTTTTGCTTCTATTGTGGATATGTTTGTTATTTCTTATCTTGAGACATTTTCCTCTCTTATTCCAGGTAAGGGTTTAAGGAATAATGCAAAACAGAAACTACAGAATATTGCTGATAGACTCTATGGAATTGAACGGAAGCAACCAGTCCCAAGAAGGTTGGTTACTCAGTATAAAACAGGAGGATTAAGGGCAAAGATAATTGATTTTGGAGGTAATGAACATACCTATTCTATTGGGATTCCCTGTCTAAAAGAGGAGACTTTCAAGAAGTTTAAAAATGCGCTTGCACAGAAATCTATTCCTTATCATTTCTTAGATGCATTGGTTGAGTTTGCTGGAGGTGAAAAAGCATTCTTAGAAAAGGTTAATAAAGCAAAAGGTGAAAGTACCTCAATTCCAGTAGATGTGGAGGGGAAAGAAAGAAGGTTAATTGTAGAGATAGAGAAGTTAAAGGAATATCTTTTTGAAAGGAGTTTTGAGCAGTTTACTAAGACTTGGACAGAAAAAGATAAAGAATGGCTTAGAGGATTACTTACAAAAGAAAAAGCACATATATCAAGAATTATGACAGGAACACATACGCATGCTGCTGAGTTAAGAAGAAATGAAGATAATGAGATTTTAGGTTTTGTCATAAAAAGAGATGGGCCAGAGATTGTTGAGAGATATAAAAAAGCAAAGAAACTAAACAATACAGGTCTTATTTTTGATTTTGAAATAAAAGGAGATGTAATAAAACAACAAAGAGCGAAGGTGGTATTAAAAGATGTAATGAAAGAAAAAGATAAATCTGTAGTTGCTCAATTCATTAGGCAAATAACTATTTTAGCACAGAATCTTCTAAGACAAAAAGTATTCTTTGATTTTTCAAGCGAAACAGGAAAGAGGTTATTCAACAATTTAGGAATAGATGAGAAAGGAAATATAAAGGTATTTGATATTGCAAATCTTGTATTCAACAAAAAAGCAGTAAAAGAAAATATTGAAGCTTTTAAAAATATTCTTAAAAAACAGTTAGAAGATAACGGTATCTCTAAAGATGAAGCAGAAGATTT
>CAYYAU010000264.1:0-2228 GCA_964469765.1 uncultured Clostridia bacterium
AGATTATAGAACAAAAAGATACAATTCTAATTTTAGAATATATTGATGGAATAAGTTTTCAAGAAGTTCATCCAGAAAGTAAATCATCAGGAAATTATATGGTGATATTTGTAGATAAAGATAGATTTGGAATGTCAAGAGATGAGTTGTACAAAGCATTAAAAGCAGAAAATATCCAGACAAAAAAATATTTTTATCCAGCAGTCCATATGCAAAAAGCATATTTTCCAATGGAGGTAGAGTATTGGTGGAGACTACCTAAAACTAAGAAAGCCTCTGAAGAAGGGTTAGCTTTACCCTTGTATGGTGATATGAGAGCAGAAACTGTTGAGAAGGTATGTAGAGCAATTAGAAGAGTTTACAATTATATGCAGGCAGTATTTAAGGCCCAAAAAGCAGAAACCAGTAATCAGACAAAAAATCGTGGAGTTTTTGATGTTGGATACTAAAAGAGGGGAGTTTAGTTAATTGACCATTTTACAGAAAATTTGATGGCAACTTTTATTTCCTACTTTTTGGAGATTGGATGAAAAGACACAAACGAAATTGGCAAGGGAATTTAGTTTTTGTTGTAGATGCCTTTACAATTATATTTTGTTATGTTATTTCCTTCTTTATAAGGTTTGATGGTTCACCTCCTGTGAAATATTTAAATATTATGATAAGGATGATTCCGATAGTTGTGGTTATTAGAATGATAGCGCTTATTTATTTTAGAGTTCATAAAGGTATATGGGAGTATGCCAGTATAAAAGATTTAATACAAATTATTAAAGCTATAAGTATTGGTTCACTTTTTATTATCATATCTGGATTAGGATTATATAATGGTCATCCAAGGTCTATATTTATTATTGATTGGCTTTTACTTATTATATGTTTAAATGGAGTAAGGCTTATTATACGTATTACAAGACCTTTAAGAAAACAGAGAAAAAATAAAATTACTCAAAGAAAAAGAGTCCTTATAGTTGGTGCTGGTGATGCAGCAGAGATGATATTAAGAGAAATGATTTATAGATATAACCATAATTATGAGGTTATTGGGCTTATAGATGATGACCCACAAAAATATAAAAAAAGAATTCATGGGATTATTGTATTAGGAACAAGGATAGATATCCCCGAAATTGTTAGGAAAAAGAATATTCAAGAGATTATTATTGCAATACCTTCTCTTAAATCTGAACAGATGCGTCAGATTGTAAATTATTGTATAAAAAGTGGTGCAAAATATAGAACTCTTCCAAACATTTCCAATATAATGGATGGTACAGTAAAGGTAAATGAGATTAGAGAAGTAAAGCTCGAGGATTTACTTAGAAGAGATGAGGTGGTTATTAATAAACATCACATTGAGAATTATATTACCAATAAGACGGTACTTATCACAGGAGCTGGTGGTTCCATTGGTTCAGAGTTATGTAGACAGGTAGCAAGGTTTTCTCCTAAGCAGTTAATTCTTTTTGAGAGGTCAGAGAACTCTCTCTTTTATATAAACTTAGAGTTAGAACAGTATTTCTCTAAATTAAAAAAGATTCCTATTGTGGGAGATATTTGTGATAGAAAGAAAATAAAAGAAGTGTTTTCTAAATTTAAGCCACAGATTATTTTTCACGCAGCAGCATATAAACATGTTCCTCTTATGGAGATTAATCCTAAAGAGGCAATTAAGAACAATGTTTTTGGTACGAAAGTATTAGCAGAAGAATCAATAGATATTAATGTTGAGAAGTTTATTATGCTTTCTACTGATAAGGCTGTTGACCCTGTAAGTCTTATGGGTGTTTCTAAAAGAATAGCTGAAATGTATATAACTGCTTTAGGGAAAAAAAGTAAAACTAAATTTTTAGCTGTTAGGTTTGGAAATGTTTTGGGTAGTGATGGAAGCGTTATTCCCACCTTTAAAAAACAGATTGAAAAGGGTGGGCCGATAACAGTTACTCATCCTCAGATTAAAAGATACTTTATGACTATTCCCGAAGCTGCTTCTTTAGTGATGTTGGCTGGTGGGTTTGGAGATGGAGCAGAGATATTTGTTCTTGATATGGGGAGCCAGATAAGGATAGTTAATTTAGCTGAAGATTTAATAAGACTTTCTGGATTAGAGCCCTATAAGGATATTGAAATAGTATTTACAGGTCTTAGACCTGGAGAAAAGATGTATGAAGCACTTGTTTCTTCTGATGAAAGAGTTCAAAAGACAATTTATGAGAAGATACTGGTTA
>CAYYAU010000265.1:0-2227 GCA_964469765.1 uncultured Clostridia bacterium
AGTTGAGATTAACCCAAACTCTGCTAAGGTATATAATAACCTTGGGATTTTATACAGAGAACTAAAACAATATAACAAAGCTATTCAATCGTATCAAAAAGCATTACAGATAAATCCAGGCTTCACTAAGGTTTATCACAATCTTAGAATTTTATATATGAAACTAAAAGAAAATTAGGGAAAGATTTAATTCCTAAACCAAAAGGACACAAAAAAGGATGGCTAAAAGCAAAATAAAAGGGAGGTTTCTCTATTTAAGTTTAGCATTGGCAAAGGCAAGGTTTAAAGAAAGAAATGAGGGAAGTTATTTGGGCATATTTTGGTATCTATTAAATCCTTTGTTTATGTTTATCCTTCTTCTTTTAATATTTTCAGACAGACTTGGAAGAGAGATTCCTTTATATCCCCTTTATTTATTAGTTGGTATAATTATATTCAATCTCTTCCAAAAAGCAACAGTTGAATCAACAAAGGTAATCCGAGAAAATAGTTGGTTTATAAAATCAATAAATTTCCCAAGAGAGACACTTATTGGTTCAATTGTTCTAAAAACTCTTTTTTCTCATATATTTGAGATTATTTTATTTATGGTATTCCTTTCGATTTTTAAAGCTCCTCTTACTGGGATAATATTTTATCCTTTTATATTAGTTTTTTTCTGTGTTTTTATTTATGGAATTTCTCTTATTTTATCGTCAATAACTGTTTATCTAATTGATTTAGACAACATCTGGGCTTTTGTATCTCGGTTAATCTGGCTTGGAACACCTATCTTTTATAGCATTGGTGGACAAACACGTCTGTTCTATGTTAATCTGTTTAATCCTATTTATTATTTTATAACAATAACACGAGAAATAATTATATATGGAAAAACTCCTCAAGCATGGATGATATTAGGTGCAATTGGGTATAGTCTATTATTTTTTATAATAGGAATATTCATCTTTAATAGATTAAAAACTAAGTTCGCTGAATTAATATAAAATAATACGACTACTGCGAATTGATATGAGAATGCCGCGAAAGAAATACAAAAATATTATTTCACTTGATTTCGTAGAATTCGCATACTTTTCGCAATACTCACATTATGGATGACATTATGGAAAGAATAATCGCAGAAGATATCTCAAAAAAGTTCAAAATAGGATATAAGAAAAATCAAAGTGCTTTAGCAAGAGCCATATCTTATCTCTCAGGAAAAGAACCCAAAAGAACTATTGATGCATTAAAGGATATATCATTTAAAGTGAATACTGGAGAAATTGTCGGAATTATTGGAGAGAATGGTTCTGGAAAAACCACGCTTTTAAGAGTAATTGCTGGAATTTATTCTCCTACCAAGGGTAAGATTATTATAAATGGGAAAATCATCTCTTTGATTAACCTTAATGCGGGAATGATTTTAAGGTTAACAATGAAAGATAATATTTTTTTAGTTGGTTCTTTTTTTGGGTTATCTCATAAAGACATTCAACAAAGGTTTAACTCAATAGTTAAGTTTTCAGAACTTGATGATTTTATAGAAACAAAAATCTACCAGTTTTCAGAAGGAATGAAACAAAGACTTATATTTTCCGTGGCTATACATTGTAAGCCAGAAATAATTCTACTTGATGAAGTTTTTGAAATAGGTGATGAAAAATTTAGAAAGAAAGGAGTTGAAAAAATCAATCAACTGGTTAAAAATGGAGCTGCGGTGTTATTAGCCAGCAACGAATTGTGGATGATTGAAAAATATTGTGATAGAACAATCTGGCTGCATAAGGGAAGAATTGCGAGAGAGGGTAAGACAGAAAAAGTTGTTAAGGCCTATCTGAATGAGAAATCTGATATCTAAGAACTCATTGATAGATGGTATAACAAGGCAAGATGGTTCTTAATTGAAAACCAAAAGGAATTAATAATACTTATGATTTCTAATAAATATAAGTGCATATACGTGCATATTCCAAAATGCACAGGTTCAAGTATAGATTTTGCTTTGTTAAAAAAGTGTTTTGTAGAATTTGATAAAAAGAGGAGAATTTGGATGCAGCATGCAACTGCAAAGCAAATAAAGAAATATTATGCAAGTAAAAAGCAATGGGATAATTATTTCAAGTTTACTATTGTAAGAAATCCATTTGATAGAGTTGTTTCTTCTTATAACTGGCTGTGTTATAATAAGAAAATTCCTAAAAATAAATCAACATTTAGAGATTTTGTTTTAAAAAAGGAGTGT
>CAYYAU010000266.1:0-2222 GCA_964469765.1 uncultured Clostridia bacterium
TAAAGAATTGCCTGTTCCACTTCCTAATGGTAATATTCTAAAGAAATGTGAACAAAAATATAGAGAAATGATATCGGAACGAGAAAGTATGCACTATGAGAAAGCTAAACAAATTATGGAGAAAACCTGTAAGAATTTAGAACTTTTATTGTTAGAAAAAAAGAATTATGAGTCCGCAACTGCAACTAACACAGTATAAAAGGTTCGTGTCTGACGGCACTCACCAAAACCTAGCCCTCTATACGTTATCAGAGGGTAGGCAAAAAAGTATTTGCTTCTTTAGATTAGGTGCAAGCCGAATCGCAGAGTTAAGTTTTTGTTAATGAGTTTTCAAAATAGGTTCGCACTGCGTTTAATAACTGCGACCAAATTATATATAGAGGAGATTATTTGAATTTATGGTAATCCCTTCTTCTTTCAGAGTAGTAACGCAATGGTGAGTGTTTGTCTGGCAGAAGATTTAGTTATTGAAGGTTAGGATATAATATGGAAAAGTTAGTTATAGAAGGTGAGAAAAGGTTAAAAGGAAGGGTAAAAATAAGTGGGGCTAAAAACGCCGCTCTACCGATTCTTGTTGCTACGTTATTAACTGATGATGAGTGTATAATTGAGAATGTGCCTGATCTTGAAGATATAAGCACTATACTTTCTCTTTTACAGATTTTAGGGAAAAAGTTTGAATTTAAAAAACATCGCATTAGAATATCATCAGTGAGAAAATATTCATCAGAGGCTCCATACGAGCTAGTGCGTAAAATGCGCGCTTCTATTCTGGTAATGGGACCATTGCTTGCAAGATTAGGAAAGGTGAAGGTTTCTCTTCCAGGGGGATGTGCAATTGGCGCAAGACCAATCAATCTTCATTTAGAAGGCATGCATAGGTTGGGTGCTAATGTTGAGATTAGAAAAGGTTATCTCCAGTTAGAAACTAGACATATAAGAGGTAATAGGATTTATCTTGAGTTTCCAAGTGTAGGGGCTACAGAAAACTTAATAATGGCATCACTTTTATGTGAAGGAGAAACTATTATTGAAAACGCTGCTACCGAGCCAGAAGTGGTTGACCTTATGTTATTTTTAAGAGCTATGGGTGGGAGGATTCAAGGAATTGGAAAGAAGATAGTAGTTATTAAAGGAGTAAAGAAGTTAGACGGGATAAAGTATAAAATTATGTCTGATAGAATTGAGGCTGGAACATTCCTTATAATGGGGGCAATGACATGTGGAGATGTGTGTGTAGAAAGCATTAATCCGTTTCATTTAGAAACATTGATTGATAAGTTGCGTGCAGCAGGTTGTCATTTAGAAGTTAATAGAAATGCTATACGAATAAAAGGCAAAAAGAAAATATATCCTCAAGATATAAAAACCCTGCCTTATCCTGGATTTCCTACCGACCTTCAAGCGCCATGGACTTCACTTATGAGTATTGCTCAAGGAACAAGCGTGGTTACTGAGACAATCTTTGAAAATAGATTTTTGCATATAGGTGAATTGAAAAGAATGGGAGCAGATATTCAGATTGAAGGAAATAGAGCCATTATAAGAGGTGTAGACAAACTCAGTGGCGCCCCTGTTACTGCAACTGATTTAAGGGCTGCTGCATCTTTGATTATAGCTGGTTTATCTGCTGAGGGAACAAGTGAAATATTTCAGCTTAATCATTTAGATAGAGGATACGAATATATAGAGAAGAAACTTAAAAGGTTAGGAGCAAAAATTAAGAGAACGAAGTTAAAAAATGAATAAAGAAAGACTGGTTAAGAAGATTATAGAGAGAGTAAGAAAAGAAAGAGATAAAGCGCTTTTTTATTATACTTTAAAGTTTGACGGTATTACAATTAATAAAAAAAATATTAGAGTAACACATAATGAATGTTTATATGCATATAAAAGAGTTGATAAGAAATTATTAGAGGCAGTTAAGGATGCTAAAAAACGCATATATACATTTCATTTAAGAAGACTTAAAAGTTTAGTAAATTTAAAAGGAAAAGTTATTAGAGATAAATTGGTTCCTATTGAAACTATTGGTGTATACATACCAGGAGGTAGGTTTTCTTATCCTTCAACCATTTTAATGACAGTAATACCTGCTCAAGTTGCGCAGGTTAGAAAGATTATAGTTGTTACTCCTCCTGGAAATATTACTGATGAATTCTTATCAACAGCTTATTTATGCGGAGTTGAGCAGATTTATAGAGTAGGTGGGGCACAGGCTA
>CAYYAU010000267.1:0-2216 GCA_964469765.1 uncultured Clostridia bacterium
ACTTAAGGAATAGAAACTTTGAGACTTCAATAAATACCTTTAAAGGATTAATAAGTAAGTTTCCTAGAAATAAGATTAGTAAAGAGGCACAGTTTAGAATTGGAGAGATTCTTTTTTCATTAAATGACTTTGAAACAGCGGCACGAAGTTATAATACATTTATTTCTTCTTATCCTGATGATGAGCTTGTTCCTCAAGCTAAATATAAAAGAGGGCTGTGTTATAAAAGAATGGGAAGAGGTGAAACTGCCCAAAAGATATTTAAAGAGGTGATTGATTCATATCCAAAATCTCTTGCTACTGCAAAGGTTTATCTTGAAAAAGGAGTTTCAGCTGAAGAAAAAAGAAACTATAAAGATGCATTAAGATTCTTCAGAAAGGCAACAGCACTTGGTTATTCCAATGTATCTATTCAGGCTGAGAAAAGAATAGGAGATATATATTTATCTCAACACAAATATCAAGATGCATTAAGTGCTTATCTAAAGTTGATTTATGTGTATAAAGAGTTTACAGAGTTTTTACCAGAAGCATTGTATAAGGTTGCTTATTGTAACTATAAACTTAATAATAAAGAAGAAGCAAAGAAGTTTTCTCTGCGTTTAATTAATAAATTTCCTAAATCTAAATGGGCTGAAAAGATTAAAGAAGTGATTAAATAGATTTAGCAGATTATTATGAGAAAGATATTTTTAGGTATTTTAATTTTTTATTTTTTTGTATTATACGGATATGGTCAGTCTCTATCCATACCTGAAGTAGTGATTTATGGAGAAGATGTTTCACAGGTTTTAGGTGTTCCTTCTGAAGAAAAACAGACATTCCTTAAAGAAAAATGGGATTACTTACCAAAAGAAAAAATCTATAAACAGGAATTCCTATCCAGTAAAAAACGTAAGAAGTTTCTATTAATGATAAGTCCCAGTATAGGGAATTTTTCTTCTAACCTATTTGATTTCCTTTGTGCATATCAAAGAAAAAAGGGATATGTTCTCTTTAATGAGAAATACAATTATACAAAAGGTGAGTCTTATTTTCATAAAGAAAAAAACAATGTTTCTCAATTAACTTTTGGATATAATTTTAAGAATAACGTAAAGATGGATATATTTTCTTCATACAACTATAATCAACATAATTTAAATATTTCAGGGAATGAGGAGAAAAAGTTTATATTTTTCTCACTATCCTCCCAAAAGGAATTTAAAAAGGATTTATCTGTATTTGTAAATATTTTTTATGAACAAGCTTCTTTAATGTTTGGTGACACAACAAGGGATTATTCCAATGGCTTAATAATTGATTTTTCTTGGCCATATTGGGAAAATAATGTATTAGATATTAAGTTGCGCAGGACATCTGAGAAACTTATTAATAGAAGAAATACATATGGAGCTGAGATTTCAAATAAATGGAGAGTTTTCCCGAGTTTTAATTTTAAAGTGGGAGTGAGATTTAAAGATATAAATAAACCAATAAAGGATTCTTTAATCTCTCCATTGATAAGTTTTAGTGTTAATTTTGATAAATCTTTAGAATTGTATACTGAGTATTTTAATGATTTAGAGTTGTTTTCTTTTAGAAAACTTTATTTGAATAATAAATGGATTAAGGTTAATACTTTTCTTAAACCTCAAAAGACCACATTTGTTTTAAATAGTGGAATAAGATTTATTAAAGATTTAAACAAGTTAAACATCAAAATATCTGAAAAAAAGTTTAAGCATTTCGTCAGAATTGTAGATAATGGTAACACAGGTACGCCTGAGAATATTGGGGATATTTCCTTAATTCAGATTACCAGTTCTTTCTCAAGGGAGAAAAAGTTTTTTTATGGTATTGATTATGTATGGTCGTATATTTCTCAAAAAGAGAGGGATTATATTCCATATTTACCTGTGCATTCGTTGAGTGGTTATTTGGGTTTAGATACAAAAAAGCTTTTTGTTAAATTGGAGACAGTTTCGTCAACAAAAAGGTATTTTTCAACCACTAACTCAGACAATTTATCTGCCTATATCATTTTTAATTTAGAATCAATCTATTCTATTCTGCAGAATTTTAAGCTAAAACTGAATATAGAAAATATCCTCTCCCAGAAATATACCTTACGATATGGGTATCCAATGAGTGAACCAATCGTTATGTTTCAGTTAATCTGGCATTTTTCCGCTCCGGTATCGGAAGCAGATGAGAATAAGTAGATATGATGGATA
>CAYYAU010000268.1:0-2216 GCA_964469765.1 uncultured Clostridia bacterium
TATTAACCTTCTTGCTGATGGTTTTCCTATTAATTTCTGGGCAAGTAATAGTATGCCAAACGAAGTGAGTGATCTGATCATGAGTTTAATTTTTGTCAGCCTACTATATTTAGTTGAAAATCACCAAGAATTAGACAATAAAATTGAATCAGAGATTGTTAATAAATTAGCTAATAAATATGAAATTCCCCAAATATATTTAGAATACTCAAGATGATAAAAATGAAGTGTGCCTTTTATACAAGAGTATCCACTGACAATCAAGTAGAAAAAGATTACAAATTTCTTGAAACCCAGAAATAAAGTTTGATGGCTTAAATTCAGGCTCATAAATATGAAGATTTAACTGACTCCCAAAACTTGTTATACCGGTAATTTTAGTATTTAGGTGTTATAATAGACATCATCAGAGGGTAGAGAGAGCCCTGAAGCAAACTTATGATGTCTTCAAAACACAAGAATCGCTACACGGCTCATTTTAAATTTCAAGTTGAGATAGAAACTATTAAAGAAGAAAAGAGTACTGGTCAGCTGGATCGGACCTATAACTTTCATCACATCTCCATTCTTCGGTGAAAGAAAGAATTTATGGAGAGGGGGCCGGAGGTTTTCTCCCAGAAGACAACAAATCATGACTATGAGAGGAGTATACGCGAATTGGAGGGGATAATTGGTCACAAAGAGGTGAGATAGCACTTCTCAAAAATTTTTTAACCAGGAGCTCAGACGGGAAGAAAAGTTCGCTTTAGTGGAAGAATACAAAGATGTTGAATATAATAATTATGGCCAAAAGCAGTTGGTATTATAGGTAACGAAGGAAGCGTTATGAAGCTAATTAATGAAGCCACTTATGGAGGTAGCAGAAGAACATCCTGAGGGTATTGGAGGACTATGAATTTCTGTAAAGTTTCAATTGTCTTTATTTCCCTAATGGTGAGATTTCTTCCTCTTCTTGCCTTTCTTGCAATTCCAGAAGTTCTCCTAACTCCCTCCAAAATATAATTAAATATTATATCTTTTGGATTTTGGAGGTTCACAATTTCCTCCATAGTACTTTTCTTTATTTGCAATCCTGTTGGATCTATCAAAATGAATAGTGGATGCTTTCTGTCTTTCGTGATTTGAGATAAGATTTTTTCTATAGAGTTATTACAATCATTTTGGAAAAACTTAACTTCAATTTTTTCCTCAAGTGAAGTTCTTTTGTTGAAGTTAAAAAAGCATCTAACATTCTCATTTAATTTTTGAAAAACTTGCCTATCTTTCTCCACCAAAAACAATTTGATCTTTATATTAGATCGCAATCGCTCTATCTTATCTGAAATTTTTTTTAGAAAAATTAGAGGAGAACCATTTACATCATTACCTCCATCAATATATTTACCTCTTCCTGCAAATAAATCTAAGATATACCATTCATTAGAAATCCAATCTTGTTTATTCCAGATCGTTAGCCATATATCAAAAACCTTCTCCAATATTTCAAGCTTTGTTTTTGTAGATGGTCTATTAGTTATGTCCCACAATTCTTCATTCTTTACCACCCGCTTCTCCTTCCACAATTTTTATTTCTTCATCTGTTAACTCGTAGAGTTTGTAAACCAACTGATCAATCTGGCGTTCGCATTCTTTGACTTTAGCCTTTATTTGTAGATTTTCAAGATAATCCTCAGCGTGAGTAAGCGAGAATATTTTATCAACAAACCTGACAATCTTTTTTCTTTGAGAAGAGGATTTTTTAATAGGTAAATAGATGGTTTCTTGGTTACCTTGCCATTTTATATTATCGTTATCAAGAATAATAACTTCATATTCATTTTTATTAACTATTCTTATACTTGCTCCAAATCGATATCTTAGTTTACTTCCCATCCAATCTTCCTTAATTTTTCTTATATCTTCTTTAATAGATCTAACTCTATATTTCACTTCAACAACCAGAAAATTTAGAGCATCTATTCCTCGCTTGTGAAAGATAATATCAGGCCTTCTATTTTCGAGATTCCTTTTTGTCACATCTAAATCATGGTCTAACCAGAAAATATATTTATGTATTTCATTTGCTAAATGATGAGTCAGATTCCATTCTGTCTGTCCAGTTTGAGATTTAAAATCAAAAATATTAAGCTGGTTGTCAAACAAATTCTTCACTGCAGAACATAAAGCTCGTCCAATTAAATAAACCATTTTTACTTCTCTTTATTAAAATTTTCTAC
>CAYYAU010000269.1:0-2215 GCA_964469765.1 uncultured Clostridia bacterium
ATCTAAAAGAACAGGTATACCCCTTATTCATACAAATAACTCTTTATTTAGTGAGTATATTCATTATCTTCCTATTCCAAGAAATTGGGGTCTATGTTTAGTAAAGCAATACTCATATCACTATATGAAACACTGTGCTTGTGTGATTTCTCCATCTGTTTCAATCACAAAGATTTTATCTTCATATGGAATAACTGTACCTATAGAAGTATGCCCAACAGGAATAGTTACAGAAAGGTTTCAGAATGGGAATCCTCAAATTTATAGGGATAAACTTAATATTTCCAAAGGAGTTAAACTATTGCTTTTTGCAGGAAGGTTAGGTAAAGAAAAGAATTTATATTTCTTATTGGATATTATAAAAAGATTAAGTGAGATTAGAGATGATTTCTGTCTTGTAATTGCTGGAGATGGGCCTGAAAAGAAAAGACTTATCAGATACACAAATGAAATAAAGATTAAATCCTTTGTTAGGTTCATTGGGTATGTTCCATATGAACGGATGAATGATATTTATGCATCTTCTGATATATTTGTATTTCCTTCTATTACTGAAACACAAGGAATGGTTTTATTGGAAGCAATGGCTGGAGGGTGCCCTGTAGTCGCTGTGAATTACTATGGTGTTGGAGATATCTTATCGGATGGTGAGGGTGCTTATTTATCATCCTTAGATAAAGGAGAGTTTTTAGAAAAACTTATAAAGCTTTTTAATGAAGAGAATTTTCAAGTGATGAAGAAAAAGGCTATTACCTATGCTAACAAATTTGATGTTACATTTACTACAGAAAAATTAGTAAATATATACAAAAAATATAAATATACCAGTGACTAATTCCAAAAAGTAAAGATGATAAAAACACCTATTTTACAGGTAGCATTAGATTTTGTTGATTTAAGAAGAGCGGTTCTTCTTGCAAAAGAGGCTGTTGAAGGTGGTGTGGATTGGTTAGAAGTAGGTACTCCACTTATTAAAAGTGAAGGGTTAAACGCTGTTAGAACATTGAGAAAGATGTTTCCTAAAAAAACTATTGTTGCTGATATGAAAACTATGGATGTTGGAAGGATTGAAGTGGAGTCTGCCGCAAAAGCAGGTGCTAATATAGTAGTGGTATTAGGGGTTGCTTCGGATGCTACAATAAAGGAATCAGTTGAAGCAGGAAGAAACTACGGGGCTAAAGTAATGGTTGATTTAATTGATGTAAAAACTCCTTTAGAAAGAGCAAAAGAGATTGAAAGTTTTGGAGTAGACTTTCTTTCTTTTCATATTTCTATAGATAAACAGATGGAAGGAGCAGTTTCTTTTAGAGGTTTAAAGGAGATTAAAAAAGCAGTTTCAATTCCAATTGCTGTAGCAGGTGGAATTAATTCTGAAAATGTTGTTTCAGTATTGAATGCAGGTGCAGATGTTATTATAGTAGGGGGAGCTATTATAAAAGCAAAGGATGCTAAGAAACAAACTATAAGAATAAAAAAAGCTATGAAAGAAAAAAAGAAAATATATACCTCTTTATATAAACGAGTAGATTATTCACAAGTCCGTAAGATTTTAGATATGGTTTCAACAGCAAATATTTCTGATGCATTACATAGAGGAGGAATAATAAGAAATATTTATTCAGTTTTAGAAAAAGCAAAGTTAATAGGACCTGCTTTTACAGTGAGAACCTATCCTGGAGATTGGGCAAAACCAGTTGAAGCAATTGATTTAGCTCGGAAAGGAGATGTTATTGTTATAGACGCAGGTGGAGTTGGGCCTGCTGTATGGGGCGAGTTGGCATCACATAGTGCTGTTCAAAAAGGAATATCAGGCGTTGTGATTGATGGAGGGATAAGGGATGTTTATGAAATAAGGAAGCTTAAGTTTCCTGCTTTTTCAAGATTAATAGTATCACAGGCAGGAGAACCAAAAGGGTTCGGAGAAGTAGATGTTCCTGTGATTATATCAGGAGTTAAGATTTACCCTGAAGATTGGATTGTGGGAGATGATGATGGTGTTGTTGTTATTCCTAAAGAGAAGGTCATTGAGATAACCAATAGAGCAATGGAGGTGTTTGAACGAGAAAACAGAATAAGAGAGGAGATTCAAAGAGGTGGGAGTTTGGCAGAGGTGACTGAGCTTCTTAAATGGGAAAAGAAGTAGTGATGGAGGAAGAAGATAGCAGAAAAGAAATTTTCTTAAATCTAAGATAAATTTTTTAACGCTAAAAAATTT
>CAYYAU010000270.1:0-2211 GCA_964469765.1 uncultured Clostridia bacterium
AATTTTATGATCTATGACAGGTTTTAATCTATTTGAATTTATATGTCTTTCAGAATTTTTCAATCTAAATTCAGAATCTGATACCAATATTTCTCTCGTATAAAAACACTTACCGTCACATTCACTAAGAAGTTTTTTTCTCCATTTACTCAGCTCTCCAAAAGAGAAACTACTTCAGTGGAGATTATCCCTTTTAGAGTCTTTTTGGATACTGGAAAAATCGATTTTGATATTATCCAATACTTACCAAAAGATACCATTGTATTTCTTGATAATGTTAAAAAGAGAATTTCGTTACCATTTTCTATCATTGATTCCTCACCTTTTGTAGAAGAAAAAGGTATTTCATTCCAGACATTTCCTCAGCATATTTTTTATGGTAAGATGGATTATTTCAAAAAGGAACTAACTCATTGGTTAAGTAATCAATGGAATATCTCTCTGTTTTATGAACACGATGCTTCCAAAAAGAGAATTCAAGAAGTGCTTGCAGAAGAAAATATATTTAGCGTTCTTTTTAAGAGAGGAGTTTTTGCACAAGGTGGTTTTATTTTCCCTGATGAGGGTATGGTTGTTCTTACAGAAGATGAGGTTTTTGGATATTATAGGATAAGGAAATCCAAACCTGTATATAAAGGAAAGCCTATTAGAGATGTAAAGGAACTTTCAGTAGGAGATTATGCTGTTCATGAAAGGTATGGGATAGGGATTTATTTAGGATTAAAGCAGATACAGATTGGCTCTAGATTTGCTGATTATTTAGCATTGATGTATGATAAGAAAGATAAGCTTTATGTACCTATAGAAGATTTTAATCTTGTTCATAAGTATATCGGAACAGAAGGGTATAAACCTAAGCTTCATTCTTTAGATAGTAAAGGTGTATGGGAGAGGGTTAAGAAAAAAGTTAAATCCTCTGTTGATAGTTTAGCAAAGGATCTTATTGATATTTATTCTACAAGAAAACATTTAGCTGGTCATAGTTTTTCTGATGATACAGAAGAAGAAAAGGAGTTTGCAGATACATTTATTTATGAACTTACTAATGATCAGAGAAAGGCTATTGAAGATGTGAAAAATGATATGATAAATCCAGTCCCTATGGATAGAATTATATGTGGAGATGTTGGATTTGGAAAAACTGAAGTGGCTATGAGAGCAACGTTAAAGGCTGTTTTAGACGGAAAACAGGTTGCTTTTCTTGCTCCGACTACGGTTTTAGTAGAACAGCATTATTTTACTTTTAAAGAGAGATTTGCAAAGTTTCCAATAGAGGTTGAGATGTTATCTAGATTCCGCTCAGTTAAAGAACAAAAAAGGATTATTGAAAGAATTAAGAAAGGACAGATTGACATCATTATAGGCACGCACAGGCTTCTTCAGAAAGATGTAGAGTTTTCTGATTTAGGGCTTTTGATTGTAGATGAGGAGCAGAGGTTTGGAGTAAGACATAAGGAAAAATTAAAGGCTTTAAGAAAAACTATAGACGTTTTAACACTAACAGCAACACCTATTCCCAGGACATTGTCAATGTTTTTAGGAGGAATAAGGGACCTTTCAGTGATTCAGACACCTCCACCTGGAAGATTACCGATTGAGACATATATTGGAAAGTATGAGGATAGTTTGGTAAAATTAGCAATAGAGAATGAACTTAAACGTGGTGGCCAGGTATTCTTTATTTACAATGATATTGAGAATATTGGTGTAATGTTTAAAAAACTTAACTCTTTAATAAATAATACTAAGATAGGAATAGCTCACGGAAAGATGAACTCACATGAGTTAGAAAAGGTAATGAATATGTTTATTAATCGTCAATATGATATTCTTTTGACAACCACTATAGTAGAAACAGGCCTTGATATACCGACAGTAAATACAATGATTATCACTAATGCTCATAAAATGGGGTTAGCTCAACTTTATCAACTCCGAGGAAGAATTGGTAGATCTACGGAAAAGGCATATTGTTACCTGCTTTATCCAGAAAAAGAAATGGTTAGTGAACTTGCCCAGAAAAGACTTAAGATAATTTCTCAATATACACAGTTAGGTTCCGGCTTACAGATTGCTCTTAAGGACCTTCAAATAAGAGGGGCTGGTAACATATTGGGCTCTCAACAGCATGGACATATATTAGAAGTGGGTTTTGACCTTTATTGTAAACTTCTTGAAGAAGCAATTAAAGAGAAAAAAGGAGAGAAGAAA
>CAYYAU010000271.1:0-2205 GCA_964469765.1 uncultured Clostridia bacterium
GTTTAAAGATGAACAGGGAAGTTATTGGGTAGGGGCATATGCTCCTGTTAAAAGGTTAAGATGGGGCGTGGTCATTCAGCAATTAAAAGAGGATGCATATATATCTGAAAAGAAAATGAAACAGAACGCATGGCTCTGGATAATTGTAAGTATTTTTACAGCGTCCATTATAGGGTTTTTAATGGCAAAGGGTTTAAGTAATCCTATTTTGAATGTAGTTAAAGGTGCGAAGAGTGTTTCTGAAGGGAATTTTGATTATAAGGTGATGATTAATACAAAAGATGAGCTTTCTTTGTTAGCAGATACATTTAATCTTATGACGGAAAAACTTAAGGAATATAACGAACTTCAGATTGATAGGATTATAGCTGAAAAAACTAAAACAGAAGCGGTTATATATAGTATAGCGGATGGAATAGTAATGACAGATTTTGATGGCAATATACTTCTATTGAATTCCCCAGCTCAGAGGTTGTTAGGAATAAATGAAATTGAAGCAAAAAGAAACCTATTTGATTATATAAGAAATAAGGAGATTAAAAATGTGTTAATGAGTATTTCTTCAACTCCTGAAAAACCAATTATTAGAGAGATTGACCTTTCAGAGGAAAAACTAAGAAAGATTATTAAAACAGGCACTTCTATTGTTAAAACAGAAAAAGGAAAAACACTTGGAATTGTTACAATTTTTCATGATGTTACATTAGAAAAAGAAATAGAAAAGATGAAGGATGATTTTGTTCATTCAATTACTCATGATTTAAGAAGTCCTATGACATCCATTAGAGGTTTTTTAGAACTTCTACTTGAGGAATCTCCAGGAAAGTTAACAGCTCAACAAAAGGAGTTCTTGCAGATAATTGACCAGTCGAGTAAGAAGTTACTTACTATGATAAATAATATTTTGGATGTGGCAAAATTTGAAGCAGGAAAGATGTTTATCAATAAAAAGGATTGTGATTTAAACGAGATTATCTTTAAAGTAATTAAGACAATGAAGATAGAAGCACGAAACAATAAAATCTTGTTGAAGGTAGAGAATATAAACTTTCCTACTATTAAGGCGGATTCAATTCTTATAGAAAGAGTCATTACCAACCTTGTAAGTAATGCATTAAAGTTTACACCACAGGGTGGAGAGATAACAATTAAGGGTAACAGTCTTGACAGAGAGGTTGAGATTTCTGTCGTTGATACAGGAGAAGGAATACATAGTGCTTTTTTAGATAAGATTTTTGATAAGTTCCAACAAGAAAAAATTGAAGAAAAACAAAAGAGAGGAACGGGGTTAGGCCTTACGATTTGTAAACATATTATTGAAGGTCATAATGGGAAGATTTGGGTGGAGTCAGAATTGGGAAAAGGCAGTAAGTTTTCTTTTAGAATACCGAAATCTTAAAGGTTTATTTAATGATAAAGAACAGATCAATTCTATTTTTTCTATTTATTATCTTTTCAAGTTTTGTTTTTGCTCAGAGGAAAATAGTTCAGTTACAAGATGTTTATGTTCATCCTGGAGATACATTACACGGAATTGCAGAGAAATACCTAAAGGACCCATCAAAATGGACTGAAATTTATAAATATAATCAGACATTAATAAAAAATCCAGATTTAATTCTTCCTGCCATGGTAATTAAAGTACCGATAGAGTTGATTAAAGAGCATTTAAGGGAGGCAAGATTAATAAACTTTATGAGAAGTGTAAAAATAAGAAGAGCGGGCCAAAGTTTGTGGAACAACGCTATTTTGAATATGAAGATTTATAATGAAGATGCAATAAGAACCTTTAAGATGTCATTAGCACATGTCCGATTCTATAGTGGCGAGATTCTTAAAATTGGAGAAAATTCTCTTGTAATCTTAAGACCTGAAGAAAAAATAGAAGAAGCAAGACTTCTTAAAGGAGAACTTCGTGCCTCTCAGTCCAAGGTTATTACGGATGCCGCTGTGATAACTCCAAAGGTAAAGAAAGGACTAGAAGCACCTGAATTTAAAGCAAAAATTAAAAAGGATAAATCCACTTTAGTTTCTGTATATAAAGGAAAGGTAGATGTAACAGGTAAAGGCAAGACCATTGTTGTTGAAAAAGGATTTATGTCAGAGGTTAAGCTCAATGATTTCCCATCAAAACCAATAAAACTACCTCCAATGCCTGCTCTTGATTTTACTAAAGAAAGGCTTAGTTTGAGTTTACCTACTAAG
>CAYYAU010000272.1:0-2202 GCA_964469765.1 uncultured Clostridia bacterium
TAGTGACTGGTGAGGTAATTTTGTGCACTGCAGATTGTCTGTTCTTCCAGAAACTCCTATCAGGTAATGATGCAGACACTATTGTGGTAAAAAGAAAAATATTCATCACCACAAAAGCGATTATCTTTATATAAATTCTATAACGTTTATAAAATAAACTTCTCATTAGTCATTTTACCTTTTAATAAAAAAGGAGTTTGTTTTCTGTAATAAATTAATGAGATTATATATAATTTATATGTCAAATTTGTAAACAAAAGGTAAATTTTTTGTAAATTTTTGGAGGGTTTTAAATCCAAAGATATACGGTAAATGATAGTAAATAATGTTGTTATTTAGATAAGGATTTTATAAATGTGGGATTGACTGAAGTAGTTTTATTGTATATGGATGAATTGGAGAGGTAAATAATTGTTTTTTTTCATTTATTTCAACAATCCTTCCTTTTTCCATAACTGCTATTCTATCAGCTATTGCTTTAACAATATTCAAATCGTGTGCAATTAAAAGGTATGATAAACCAAAATCATCCCTAAGGTCAAGCATAAGATTTAAAATCTGAGCTTGAATTGAAATATCAAGGGAAGAAACAGGCTCATCTGCTAAAATAAGTTTTGGTCTCATCAAAAGCGCCCTTGCCAGTGATATTCTCTGTCTTTGTCCACCACTGAATTGATATGGATAATGAGATAATATATCCAGAGGCAATTGAACCTTTTTAAGAATAAAAGCAATTTCCTCTTTAATTTTAATATGCTTTTTGCTCAGAGGTTTTTCTCTCTGTAATAAAGCCTCTTTTAATATTGTGCCTATTTTTAATTTAGGATTCAGAGAAGAAAAAGGATTCTGAAAAACCAATTGGACATAATGCGCATATTGTTGTTGTGGAATTTCATAAATATTTTTTCCTTGCCATAATATTTTTCCTTCAGTCGGATATATAAATCTTGCAATTAATTTGGCAACTGTTGTTTTTCCAGAACCAGACTCACCAACTAACGCAAATATTTCTTTTTCCTGAATGTGAAAACTTATATCCTTAACTGCTTCAATTAAAACAGGTTTTTTAAAAAACTCTTCTCTTTTAGAATAAACCTTTTTTATATTAAATAATGTAAGTAACATTATACACTTCCTTCTTTATAAAGGTTACATCTTACCCAATGAGATTTATCTATTTGGATTAAATGGGGTTCTGTTTCTTTACAAATCTCCTTTTTAAAATCACATCTTGAGTAAAATTTACATCCTTTTGGTAACTGGGTAAAATCGCAAACATTCCCTTTTATAGATTTAAGTCTTCCTTCTGTTTTTTCTCCTTTTGCAATCTCCAGAAGGCCTTTAGTATATGGATGGAAAGCCGAAGAAACCACACCTTTTCCTATCTCTACAACTCTTCCAGCATACAAAACAAGTATATAATCTGTTAGTTCATTAATCAACGCTAAATTGTGAGATATAAATATAACTGCTAAGTTATATTTAATTTGAAGTTCTTTTAGAAGTTCTATTATTTCTTTTTGTACAGTTACATCCAATGCTGTAGTTGGTTCATCTGCCAATAATAAGTTTGGATTAAGTGAAAGAGCCATCGCAATATTTACTCTCTGTAACATTCCACCACTTAACTGATGAGGATAACTTGAATAAATCTGAAGAGGATTTGGTAGTTTAACCTGATGTAACAGATGTATTACTTTCTCTTTATAATAATTTTTTGTATTCTTTTTATTATGAACACTCAATATTTCAACAATCTGTTTTCCAATTTTTATAACAGGATTTAATGAACAAAATGGATCCTGAAAGATTATACTAATATCTTTTCCACGGATTTTCCTTAATTCTTCTGCATCTAATTTTAATATATCTTTATTTTTCCAAAGGACCCTGCCGGCACTGATTTTTCCTTCATATGGCATAATTAACCTTAATATTGCCAATGCCAATGTTGACTTTCCACAACCAGATTCTCCAACAATCCCTAATGTTTCTCTTTCATTAACTGCAAATGAAATATCTTTCAATACCTGAATCTTTCCTTTTTCAGTAAAGTATTCAACCGATAGATTCTGCACATCTAAAATTGTTTCCATTTTTTAATTTTTCTACCTAAGGCGGAGCCGCCGTCTTTTTTTGTTTTTTCGTTTCCCTAAGCGGAAAATAAATTTTCGAAATCATTATAAATTTTAGCTAAAAAAT
>CAYYAU010000273.1:0-2190 GCA_964469765.1 uncultured Clostridia bacterium
CCAAAATTGAGTCGGTCAGAAAAGCAATAACTGTTAGGGTAGCACATAAACCCATCATTCCGCTTTCTCCCATATAAAAGCGGGCCGGCGGGATATTAAACCATAAAAAAGCCAGTAGGGTTCCCAGAATGGCAGCACAAAAGGCAGCTATATCAATTTGTCCCAAAAATAAAGCTATACCGGCATAAGCGGCAAATATCGAAGCGAAAGCGCCTCCGGCCAGACCATCCAAGCCGTCAATCACCCCTCCCGAATAGACTGCCATCATTACCACTACAAAAATTGGTACGTACCAGCCGTTAATTTCTAAATCTCCTAAACCGGGGACATGAATTGTGCTCCAATCCAACCTGAAATAAAACCAGAGAGCTCCAATCAAACCTATAATGGCCATAATAAACAAGCGTTTCTTTAAACTCATCCCCCCGCCAATGTATTTTCCTTTACCGGAAACCTGAAGAAAATCATCTGCCAGACCCAATAAAGAAGCAGCTATCAGGGTAAAGAGAGGCAGCCAGGTCTGGTTTCTGCTCAGAAAATTAAGTTTATTAAGCCACCAGATATCGCTAAATTGGGAGATTATAAAAAACAAAAATATGACAATCAGTACGGTCAACCAAATTAAAATACCCCCGCATCTGGGGATCTGGGTTTCACCTTCAGAATGGAACTTCTGGAAAACCTTCACCTCTCCCCCATCTACCGCTGCCTGTCTAACTTCTTTCCTCCAGAGCTTGTATTTGTAAAGACAGCGAGTTAAAAATGGAGTTAATAAAAAAGCCAGTAGAAAACTGACTGCTCCAATAGTAAAGATTTTTATAACATCAATAGCAGCTTCAGGTAGATATAACATAAAATTACCATTTGTAAGCTGTTTCTACCCAATCAACCAGTTTTTTCATCTCACCGAATCTGTCTTGGGTGCCGTTGGCTCCCAGAATTACATTAATCAAATACCCCTGATTTTTAGGAGCCTTCATTACCAAAATTATACAACCATCAGCTTCTCCGGTATAACCAGTCTTTCCTCCCACTATTCTGTCTCTCCAGTCAACGGAATCATCAAACAAAAGTTCATTAGTATTTACAAGCTCGGGACCATAAAGAGAATATCTCTGAGTAGACAGAATTTTCCAGACTAGAGGTTTATTTAACAATTCCTTGGTCAGTTTTACTAAATCAGCCACCGTAGAATAATTCATTTTAGTTCCGGATTCTTCAGGATCCAATCCGGTAGGGTTATCAAAAAAAGTGTTATCTAAACCTAGTCTTTCAGCTTCCCAGCCCATTAGTTCTACAAATCCTCTCTCAGTCATACCTGGATAATCATTAGCCAAAGCAAAAGCTGCATCGTTACTCGATTCCATCAATAAAGGATATAAAAGGTATACATGTTTTTTCATAGATAACACCTCTACCTTTGGAACTATCTTTGAAACCACATATACTTATAAATTATATGTAACATTTGATATAAAATGTGAATGTCATGATTAATATGAAAAATAAAGCAATATCGCCTTTTATGGCAACAGTTCTTTTAGTAGCATTTACATTAGCTATTATAGCATTAATAGGCGGTTGGTTAACTTCTTTGAGCAGAAGAACTACTGCGGTGGTTGAAGATGAGAATTTTGATGAAGAATTTTATAATTTTTTAGATAGAGTTTGTCAAGAAGTTTGTAAAAATCATAATATGTCTTATAACCACTGTAGTATTTACTATAATGATTGTGTTTGTACTAAAGAATATTGTAAAAATGACGACTGTTGGATAGAAATAGAACGAATATCAATACACCCAATATATGAAACAGGTGAGTGATTAAAAATGGCAACATCTCTATCAATATTTTCATTAGTTCCGAGAACAATTCTTATACTACTTTTGGGAAGGAAAAACATAATACTTACTGATATAATGTATTATACAAAGTTCTCATATGGACAGATTTCAAAATCAATAAACTTTCTTGAAAAAAACGGATATGTCTCAACAATGAAAGAAGGGAGAGAAAGGATATGTACACTTACAGAAAAAGGAAAAGCATCTGCTGAATGGCTTAGAAAACTAAGAGACGAGGGTAATTTATGAAAAAGAAAGATATTATAAAATCTAGTATTATAGCATATTTTTTTATAATGGGGATTGCCTATGGTATAGTAGGATATTACTTTTATGATATCATT
>CAYYAU010000274.1:0-2189 GCA_964469765.1 uncultured Clostridia bacterium
AGAGATGAGTTTTGTTAAACTTAATAATTGTTTTAAGGGGAGTGACCGATGAATTCTATTCCTATTTCTATGTATTGTCCTTATTGTAAGAAACATACTTCTTTGACTGTCGCTCTTACTTATTTTAAAGATGAATATTATAATAGGATAATTAAAATTGAATGCGAATGGAAGAGAAGTTCTAATAGTAAATGGTGGATAGGAATATGTAATTATTGTAAGAATCCTGTTTTAGTTCATAATTATGGAGATATCATTTACCCCACACCTTTGCCTTCGCCAAGTGATGTAAGGATTCCCGAAAATATAAGAAAGGATCTGGATGAAGCAAAGTCTTGTTTAAGCATCAAGGCTTTTCGAGCTTGTGCAGTAATGGCCCGTAGAGCAATACAATCAGCCTGCATTGATAAGGGAGCATCTAAAGATAAACTTAAAAATCAACTTGAAAAGTTATATAGCCAAGAGCTTATAACAAAAGATATAAAAGAATGGGCAGATGTTGTAAGATGGGTTGGAAACGATGCTGCACATCCTGAAAGTCAAGAAGTTTTAGAAGAAGATGCAAAAGATATTTTGCATCTTGCAGAACAATTTTTACATGTGCTTTATGTAGCGCCTTCTATTGCTAAAGAAAGAAAAACTAAAAGGGGAAAATAATATAAATCATTGTTTAAGAATAGAGAATATGCACTCGTGTAGTCGATGTCGATATAATTATCTTAGATGGATACGAAAGGGAAGCGAGGGAGAGTGGAAGAGGGTTGTGGGGGGAAATGATTATTAGGAGGATGTAATGGGATATAGAGGCATAATTGCAAAATCGATTAAGATGGGGCTAAATGATGCAAGAAGAATGCAGAGAATGAGGGAAAGAGAAATAATCAGAGAGTTGCACGCAAGGATGTATGAAATGAACTTAATAGAAGTATCAGCACATGAAGAATTTATTAGCTCTATATCATCTATTCATAAAAAAGATATAGCTATGTTGGATTGGGAAAGAATCAAATCAACCCCACCACCAATTAAACCAGAATATAAAAATTATAATGAGATAAATGCTTTGCTAAAGTTGAATAATTATACACCTACCTTCTTTGACAAATTATTTAAACTAACAAATAGAAAAAAAAAGAAACTAATGAAGAAAGTAGAAGAAGCAAGGGAAATAGATAAGAATAATTATGAGAAAGAATTACAAGAATATAATAATAAATATCAAGAATGGAAGCAAATGAATGAAATTGCAAATAACGTGTTAAATGGTAATACAAATACATATTATGAAGTCGTCAAAAAGTTCTCTAGTATAGAATCACTAATAGGTAAAAACTTAATTAGAAAATATAATATTAATGTCATAAGAAAAGACTTTGTCGAATGTTCTGTTTTTACAAATCTTAATATTGTCCCTAATATAGAAAAAAGGCTTCTAGTAAGAGGTGAAATATCTCAAAAACAAATGTCTAAAACAAAGTATTATAAATTATGCTCAGACTATATATGTGGATGTGCTTTAAGAGTAGCAAAAGAGTTGCTTGCTGTATTACCACTTAAAGCTGTTTTGATAAATATTAATAATCAAATGTTAAATCTAAAAAATGGTTTAACAGAAGATATGACGCTTCTTTCTGTTCTAATCCCAAGAGAGACTATATTTGCAATTAATCTTCTTAAAGTAGATCCTTCAATTGCTATGGAGAATTTTATTCACAAGATTAAATTTAAAAAGACAAAAGGATTTCAGCCAGTTGAGAAAATAAATTACCTAGAGTTTCTGAGGGAGTGATGTTTCAGAAATTAATTTTATCCATTACTTGGGGGAAAGGTAAATTCCTGGCATCGAGAAACAAAATAGAAAAGAAAATATGAGCTTGCAGAAGAAGTCCTTTCTCTTTTTTATGAAGCAAGAGATAAAATTAGATTTATCAGAAATCCACTCTCCTTTGGGGAGGAGGGGAAAACCAGAAAATCTTCAGAGAACGAATCTCCCGAAGAAAAAAAAGCTTTCGATCCCGCGTTTATAACGATTGAGAGATATCATAAATGTTCAGAGACATTTAATAGACTTAATTCTTTGCAATACCGTTTTAAAGCGTTATTTGGAGAGGACACAGTTAAACCGTTTCAGGAACTGAATGACATTATAAATGATATTTTTATAGCTGCTCAAATGCTGCGATTTTATC
>CAYYAU010000275.1:0-2185 GCA_964469765.1 uncultured Clostridia bacterium
CCTGCTCCATCTGAGTTTTAATCCTTCCCTGATAAGCTCTTTTTATAAAATTCTGGCCAATTATTAAAGCAAAAGCTATAACAGAAAACAACAACACATATTCCAAGATATTCTGAGCCTTCCTTAGCCTCATCTTCTAAACTAAATAACTTTAATAACTAAAAAGAATTATTCCCAACTCCCTTCTAAAGAGAAATCACCGTAGGTAGTAATATCATAATCCTCGTATTTGTAATCTTCTTGTCTCAAAGCATCGGTCTGAGTCTGCCTTTGAATTTTGGTTTCTCCTCTAGTTCTATCTACTCGAGAGTATAAATTGACTTCCTGAAGATTGTAAATTCCTTCACCTTCCTCCGCTGCAATAAAATTAGACTCTGTCCCATCAGTATTTACATTCTCAGTAATAACTTGATCATCAGTTAGGTTCTCTTTATAATGTTCCTGACTATTGCTAAATGACCAACTCTCATTACTTATATTCCCAGCTTGCTCCTTAATATAGCCCTGAGCTCTTCTCTTTAAAAATGCCTGGCCAATTATAATCGCTGCTACTATCACTGAGAACAAGGTAATATACTCTAAAGAACTCTGGGCTTTCCTTAATTTAAGCAACATCCTAACCCTCCTTTTTTATTTCTAAAATTACTTGAACTATTAATCAAGAGTATCTACTTCTATAGTTGTACCTTCCCGCTTCTGCTTAGTTTTGTATATTTTTTCTTCTGCTCCACCCTTTTTAGTAACTCTCTCATTCAAATAATCTTGGGCCCTTACAATAGTATCATAGTGCTGTTGTTCATATTTAGGAAGTTCACCAGTCCCGTATTGACTTAAATCAATATCTCCCCCTGTAGTCTGAGCATCATAATAACCTAAAGCCTGCTGAGCTTTCTTCTTTAAAGCACCCTTAAGAAGAGTCTGACCTACAGCTAAAAAAGCAATCACCGCTGTAATCACCAAAGCATATTCTGCTGTAGATTGAGCCTTTCTTAACTTAATTAACATAATCTAACCTCCTTTTTAGTTAAATTACTCCTGAGGAAAAATCCCTACATTCATACTATTAACCGCATTATTTACCGTAGATTCTGCTTTCATCTTATAATTATTCTCTAGTTTATTCTTTAAGGCTGAGGCTACTAAAATCATAGCTGCTACTACTACTGAAGCAATCAAAGTATACTCTACAATACTTTGTGACTTTCTCGGAAACTTAATTAGCATAACCTAACCTCCTTTTTTATTTTAATCTGCCAATAAATCGGATAACTTTGCAGTAGCATTCTTCATCGCAGAATTTGCATCATCAAGCCCCTGCCTAACCCCTTCCTGGAGAGTAGTAAGAAACCCCAATAAAACTGCAATTATTACTGCAGTTATAAGCACATACTCTAACAAACTCTGGGATTTCTTATTCTGCAATCTCCTCATAATCCAACTCCCAAGCATTACTCTGAGATACTTCTTCTTGAATCTGCTTTAACCGAGCATTCACCGAGCGGAATACATATTTATTCATTAACATAAATGCAGCCACTACTACTGTGATTAATACTACATATTCAAAAATGCTTTGGGTTCTTTTCATCTTAAAGTTACTCTCCTAAAATTATTCCTTTCACTTCTTCAAAATGACCTTCAAAAATACTATTCCGGGCATTAGAAATAAAGGAAAAAATCAAAAAAGTACAAAACACTACTATTATAAATAGAATTATATACTCTACTAAAGCTTGAGATTTCTTATAAATTCTTTCCCTTTTTATCATTGTTGATATCTAAAGAATCTTTTTGAGAGAATCTCCTCTTTCGCCTCCCTAAGATTACCATCCGAATATACCATAATTGGAAGGGAAAAATCAAGAGCAATAGATATTTCAAGGGAAGTTTTTGAAATCGTTTACACAAGAAAGAAGATTAGTTTTCTTTCTTTCCAGAAGACATTAGCTTGGTTAAGAGAAAAGAAAAGCTCTTTAAGTAAAGATGGAGAAAATTTGGAAGAAGAATTTGCAGACGTTTTCGCTTGGATGTGCACTTTGGCTAACATTAATGATGTTGATTTGGAAAAAGCCATCGAGAAATATACAGTCAAAGGTGTCGAAGGATACAAATAGAGTTGCGTGATAAATAGTTTTAAATGTAATTTAAACTGCTATTAGCATTAAAAGTTGGATTTACGGGTTAG
>CAYYAU010000276.1:0-2173 GCA_964469765.1 uncultured Clostridia bacterium
TAAATTAATGGTCCAGAAAGAGTTTTACTAAAATTTTTCGTTGATTTTAGTGTGATTGGATATTTAGTTGACATTTAGAATTAAGCTATACAGATCATTTATTTAATATTAATAGGGAATCAGCTGTTTTCAATTAAAAATGTCAGGTAAATCTTAATTAACGCTCATTGACAATACACCCGTGAAAAATTGACATAGTTAAATAGTGTAGTAAAATTCATTAGGGAGGGTACTCAGCATAATTATTCGGGAGAAACTCGAGTTCTGACAGACCTAATAAATCGGTTATTTTAATTACATTTTCTTATTCTCTTTATTCTTATCTAACATGAATACACAATATAGTAACGAACTGGATGTATATAAACAAAAGATTAAAATGTTGAATAGTGTTATTGAATCTTCCTTTGATGGCTTGTGGATAAGTGATGGCAAAGGAAAGGTATTAAGAATAAATAAGGCCTCGGAGAAAATCAATGAAGTTAAGGCCTCAGAGGTGGTCGGGAAAAATGTAAGAGATCTAATAAAGGAAGGTTATTATAATAAATCTGTAACTTTAGAAGTTCTGGAGAAGAAAACTTCTGTGAGTTTGATGCAAAAGGTAAGAAGTGGAAGAAGCATCCTGGTTACAGGAACCCCGATCTTTGATGATGAAGGAAATATAAAGTTAGTTGTTGTAAACGAGCGAGACATCACTTACTTGAAGGAACTTGAGGAGAAATTAAGAGAAAGTCAGGTTTTAACAAAAACATATCAGTATGAGCTTTCAAAGATCCAGCTAAGAAATCTTGAGAAGGATAATATAATTTTCAAAAGCGAGGCTATGGGGAAGGTGATGGGAACCGCTTTAAGAATCTGTAACCTGGATTGTTGTGTTCTTCTCTTGGGTGAATCTGGTGTAGGTAAGAGTTTAATTGCCAAACTCATTCATAAGCACTCTTCCAGAAGTAACGGGCTTTTTATGCAGATTAACTGTGGAGCTATTCCTGAGTCTTTAATAGAATCTGAGTTATTTGGCTATGAAAAAGGAGCTTTTACAGGAGCTAAGAAGGAAGGAAAACCTGGAATTTTAGAATTAGCAGATAAAGGGACTCTTTTTTTAGATGAAATTGACCAGTTACCCTTCTCTCTTCAGGCAAAATTATTGCACTTTCTGGAAGATAAGGAAATCTTAAGAGTGGGGGGGACAAAATATAGGAAAGTTGATGTTCGTATAATTGCGGCTAGTAATCAGAATCTGGAAAGTCTGGTTAAAGAGGGAAAATTTCGAGAAGACCTTTTTTTCAGGCTTAATGTTATTCCTATCTATATTCCTCCCCTTAGAAAAAGGCCAGAGGATATTCCTCCTTTAGTTAGTTTCTTTTTAAATAAGTACAATAGAAAATTTAAAAAGGATACATCCATATCTTCTGAAGCTGTTGATATTCTCTGTGAGTATAATTTCCCTGGAAATGTAAGAGAACTATCAAATCTTATTGAGAGAATAGTAGTCATGGCTGAAAATAAAAAGATTGAATCCAAAAATATACCCCAATATGTCAGAAATTCTGTAAGTCCTTTTTCTTTAGAGAAAGAAGAATTACCCTTAAAAAAAGCCGTGGAGAAGGTAGAATCTTTTATAATTAGGAAAGCTCTGGAAAGATATGGTAGTCAAAACAAAACAGCCAGAGCTTTAGGTGTAAATCAGTCCACCATTGCTAGAAAAATAAAAAAATATGGGATAAATAGTAATGTCATAATGCATAAGTAAATGCATTTTAGCATTATTTAATTTCTCATCCTGAAGATAGACGAGGAAACTTGTCTCTATCCATAAAGAGAATCATCTCCATCCTGAGTAAAAAAGAACACCTTTACTCTTCTTATGCAAAATTGCATAAACTTTCTTTGCCCATCCCTGCAAATTCTAATTCTATATCCGGTTTTTTAGTGTTTGTAGTACTTAGAGAAAATTGGCACAAAAATTGCATTTACAAAAGATAAGATAGATTGTTGTAATTTTGCTTCTCTTTTTTGTGAGGTAATAAAACTGCTTTCACATAATTTGAGTTATTTAGGTTATTCTTAAACTTAGATCTTCTCAAAAAAGCAAACGCTAATGGTTTCAGGGAGAAAACCATGCTAAAGAAAATAGAATGCTTCCTCCAGCCTACAAAGCTTGATGCGATAAAGG
>CAYYAU010000277.1:0-2150 GCA_964469765.1 uncultured Clostridia bacterium
GTTTATGAAAAGTTGGAAATTAAATTTGAAGATGATAAGAAAGCAACCAAGATATTAGAACTTGTTAGATATGCCAATGTTCATACGCAGAAGCCATTAGTTGAAGATGAATTGAAGTTTATTGCTAAGTACCCTGATATAGCAAAGAAGATTTTAACTGTTACACCGTAATAATTCTTTAGCTTTGTTGATAAAACTATAAAATTATGGAACGGAGGAGATATAAAAATCTGTTTGACAACTTAGTTGTAATAACTTATAATCATTTTATGGATTTTATTTAAATAAGAGGTATTTATGGCAATTAAACTAATTAATGTTGGATTTAACAATGTAGTCATTGCTGATAGAATTGTTGCTTTGGTTGCTCCGGATTCTTCTCCAGTAAAAAGATTAAAACAGGTTGCCAAAGAAAGAGGAAGACTTGTTGATGCTACTTGTGGTAGAAGAACAAGAGCAGTGATAATCACTGATAGCAATCATGTGGTTCTTTCTGCATTGCAACCAGAAACTATTAATCTTAGGTTTCTAGGTAAGGAAAAAAGAAGAATCTCTTCAAAAAATTCAAGAAGAAAAAGATAAATTGCCTTCCTAATAACATCTCTTTAAAAAATAAGAATGCTTAATAGTTTATCTGAAATTAAAGAAAAGATTAAGAATCAACAGTTATCACTGATTGAAATGTTGGATGAGCTTTATAGAGATATTGAAAATTCTTCTCTTAATGCTTATATAACATTGATGAAAGAGTATGCATATAAACAAGCAGAAAAGATAGAAAAAAATATAAAAGATAAAAAATCATATGGTAAACTTTTAGGAGTACCAATTGCAATAAAAGATAATATCAATATTAAAGGTGTTAAGACCACTTGTGGTTCAAAGATACTTTCAAATTTTGTTTCACCTTTTAATGCAACTGTGATTGAAAAATTAGAAAAAGAGGGTGCTATATTTATAGGAAAAACAAATATGGATGAGTTTGCAATGGGTTCTTCTACAGAGACATCATTTTTTGGGCCTACAAGAAACCCCCGTAATCCTGATTATGTTCCTGGTGGTTCTTCAGGGGGTTCTGCTGCTACTGTAGCAAATGGTGACGTCCTTCTAGCATTAGGTTCTGACACAGGAGGGTCTATTAGACAACCATCAGCATTGTGTGGTGTTGTTGGATTAAAACCAACATATGGAAGGGTTTCTCGATATGGACTTGTTGCTTTTGCTTCTTCTTTAGATCAGATAGGGCCGATAGGAAGGAAAGTTGAAGATGTTGCTTTACTTCTTCAGATAATCTCTGGTTTTGACTCAAAAGATTCTACCTCTGTAAATATCACAGTTTCGGATTATCCTTCTATTTTAAAAAATAAGAATAAATTTAAGATTGGTCTTCCAAAGGAATATTTTAGTGAAGGAATAGAAAAAGAGGTAGAGGAAAGTATTAGTGATATTATTGAGATTTTAAAGAAAGAGAATTATAAAATATGTGATATTTCTCTTCCACATACGGAGATGGGAATTTCTGTTTATTATATAGTTGCACCTTCAGAAGCAAGTGCAAATTTAGCAAGATACGATGGTGTAAAATATGGAGTTAGAGTTAACTCAGATAGTCTTTTTGAAATGTACAGAGCTACTAGAGGAGAAGGATTTGGTTCAGAAGTAAAAAGAAGGATAATGTTAGGGACATACGCACTCTCATCAGGATATTACGATGCATATTATCTAAAGGCTCAAAAGGTAAGAACATTAATAAAAAAGGATTTTGACCAAGCATTTCAAAAGGTGGATATAATTCTAACTCCGACCTCTCCAACAGTTGCCTTTAAAATTGGAGAAAAAATTGATGCCCCATTAAAAATGTATCTTTCAGATATATTCACTATCCCTGTAAATTTAGCAGGGCTTCCTGCAATCTCTATACCTTGTGGAAAAGGAAAGAATGATTTACCTATAGGAGTTCAATTAATAGGTAGGCCATTTAGAGAAGAGGACATTTTACAATTAGGATATTTTCTTGAGAAAAGAATAAGTTACTAAAATGGAGTATGAAACGAATATAGGGTTAGAGGTTCATGTTCAGTTAAATACAAAAACAAAACTATTTTGTAGTTGTTCCACTTTATTTGGAGCATCCCCTAATACTCATACTT
>CAYYAU010000278.1:0-2146 GCA_964469765.1 uncultured Clostridia bacterium
GTTCCAAAGGCTTTTGGGAAGATGAGGAATCCGTGAGTGTAATTCACACTTTTATCTATTTCCTTGCAGGTGATAAGGAAGTTTTCAGGCCCTCCCCAGCCTTCCCAGACAGCCAGCTTTCTGGGGTCTTCATCTCTTATCTTTTTAAGCCGGTCTGCCACGGTACTTATGGCTTCCTCCCAGCTTATCTCTACCCAGCCCGGGTCGATGTCAGGGCCTTTCTCAGGATTGGTTCGCTTCAAGGGTGTCTTGACGCGGTAAGGGTTGTACAGCCCCATGACAGAGGCTATTGCCCTCGGGCAGACCTTCCCCTGGTTTACAGGGCTGTCCGGGTTGCCTTCGATGTTCGTCACCACGCCATCTTTAAGGTAGACCTTTATGCTGCAGTCAGCTTGCATGCAGCCCGTGCAGAAGCTGTATATCCACTCCTTCTGGGGGGTCCCGGATGGCGCTGGAGTGCCACAGGTCACACCGGTCTTCCTTTCAACATTCAGGGTCTTGCTCAGTGAGGCTGATCCCTTGACCTTTGAGGAGGTCTTTCTGCTTCTTAGGGTGGTCTTTGGTTCCTTTTTAGCTCTCTGCACTTTATAACACTTACCGGGATCTTCTATGTTAACTAACGTGCTATATTAAAACAGTTGCTTGCTGGCTGTCAATACGTGCAATATAAATACACGAAACCGTGCATGCGGAATGTGGTTACAACATTGGACGGGTATTGTGCATTCTGGGTTTTTACTACTTTGCTGCAAAGTTCTTACAGGCCAGAACACAAACGCTAACGTTTTTTTGCTTCTGTCACTGTCTTGGCAGGGGGCAATCAAACACTATGGCGGCACAATATGGAATTGTTCAGCGGGAAGCTGGGGTTAGTCTTCGAAATACTAAAATCTACTCGACGGTCACACTTTTGGCCAGGTTGCGCGGGAAGTCAATGGGGCAACCCCTCTGCTTGGCAGCATAGTAGGCAAGTAGCTGCAGGGCTACTGTATTAACTATCGGTGAAAATATGGCATCAGTCTGAGGGACAGTGATAACCGAGTCAGCTAATTCCCTGATTGCCTCATCTCCTTCCTCAGCTAGGGCTATCACTGGCGAACCTCTGGCTTTTATCTCCTTGATATTGGTCAGCATAGCCTCATGGGTATTATCCTGAGCCACAATGGCAACGACCGGCGTATCACGGCTTAGCAGGGTAAAGGGACCGTGCTTTAGTTCTCCAGCAGCATAGGCTTCACCATGAATATAGGAAGTCTCCTTCAGTTTAAGCGCCCCCTCCAGGGCTATAGGATAGTTTATACCTCTACCAATAAAAAACACATTCTCGCACTTGGCTATATTCTCGGCGTGCTCTGAAATCATGTCCTCATTATCCAATACCTGTTGGACTTTTTGAGGCAGTTGTCTTAACTCCATAGTCAGGTCGGCTAATCTCCTGGCGTCAGCCTTAGAGTATGACATCACCAGCCAGCATAACACGATGAGCTGAGCGGTAAAGCTCTTGGTAGCCGCTACACTTATCTCTGGTCCAGCCCTGGTGTAAACCGTCTGGTCGGCAATCCTGCTGGCAGTGCTACCCACCACATTGGTAATGGCTATCACTCTACATCCTGCCTCCTTTAACCTTCTCATGGCTTTAAGCGTATCGGCAGTCTCGCCAGACTGGGTAATGACAATTGCTCCGCTTCTGGCTAGAGTCTGACCATAATAGTTGAACTCGGAGGCTAGCTCAACCCTGACCGGAATGCTTAGCAACTCTTCAATAATATATTTCCCCACCAATGCTGCGTGATAGGAGGTGCCGCAGGCCAACATGAGCATGGATTCTATACCCCCACGCATCATGGCAAAATCGATTGTTGGCTCGGCTACTGATACCCATCCTACGAGGGTATCCCGTATTACCTTGGGCTGCTCGTGAATCTCCTTAAGCATGAAGTGCTCATAGCCACCTTTTTGAGCCTGTTCCACGCTCCACAGAATCTTGTGCTCTTTCCTGGTAATCTCTCTGCCTTTTCTGCTGACCTTTACGCTGTCTGGGGTAACAATTCCAATATCACCATCCTCTAAATATATAACCCTGTTGGTGTAATCTAATATTGCCGGCACATCTGAGGCAACAAAGTTCTCTCTGTCACCTATACCC
>CAYYAU010000279.1:0-2145 GCA_964469765.1 uncultured Clostridia bacterium
AGATCGAATATAAAAATGGTCGCATTTTAGATCCCGCTTGTGGTTCTGGCACTTTCCTGTTTAGAGCGATAAAACTAATACAAGAGAACGGATCAATAAAAAATAAATCCTTAAAAGAAACTTTAGCGTCAATTATAGGAATTGATGTTCATCCTGTTGCAGTAATAATGACAAAAGCAAATATAGTTCTTGCTCTTAAAGATGAAATAAAAAACACTAATGAAGATATATATCTCCATGTTTATCTCGCCGATACACTTATCCCAGAAGACATAAAAAAGAAGTGTCTCACTATACCAGCCTCCGAATCTAACTTCTTTTTTATTCCTTTATCAACAATAAAACGAAATATAGATTTCAATTTATTGATAGATAAACTCGCTTCTTATGCTCATAATTCAGCTGAAGGTGCAGATCCAGAAAATGCTTTTTCAGGTCTTAAAAAAAAAGTAATGAAAGATTTTTCAGAGAAAGAGATTTTTTATTGGAAACACAATTTTAAGCTAATGATAGATCTTTATAAACAAAAGAAGAATAGTATATGGTCTTATATTCTTAAAAATGCATATCACCCAATTTTTCTAAAGCATGATAAAGTTGATTATGTGGTTGGAAATCCACCTTGGTTATCCTATCGATATATAAAAGATAAAAATTATAAATCTAGGGTAAAGGAATTAACTCTTGAATTAAATTTATTAAACACAAAAGATATTAAATTATTCACCCACATGGACACTAGTACAGTATTTTACAGATATTGTGAAAATGAGTTTCTAAAAACTAATGGAATTATAGCGTTCGTAATGCCCAAAACCACAATTTTACCATCAAAACAACATTTAGCTTTTCAACAAGAAGGAGTGTCTAAAATACTCGATTTTACACAAGTGGAGCCTTTATTCAATGTTAGAAGTGTCGTATTAATTTATAAAAAAGGAGACAGGAAAACTAAGAATATTCCAATTATTTATTACACAGGTAGATTAAAAAGGAAAAACGTTGAATTAAAAGAAGCAATCAAGTTTCTAAATTCAGAAAGAAGTAAATATGATTTCTTAAAATCAGAAATAAACTGTCCTTATTATCACAGAAGATTTATCCAGGGAGCTACCTTAACGCCTAGATGCTTTTGGTTCATCCAACCAACTCCTAATTCAGCTCAAAATAAAGAAGCCCCATATTTGCAAACTAGTAATGAAGCGATTAAAACATCAAAAAAAACTTGGAAAAATATTTCAATTAAAGGGCGCATAGAAAAAGAATTTTTATTTGAAACTGTTTTAGCAAAGGGATTATTACCATTTGCGATAATTAAAAGAGAACTAATATTTCTTCCTGTAACAGATTTTAATGGAACTACAATATTAATGAGCTCAGAACGTTTATTAAGTGAAGGGAAAGAATATGCCTCAAATTGGATGCAACAAGCAGAAAAATTATGGAAGAAGAAAAGTTCAAGTAAAAATAGAACAATATATCAGAGAATAAATTATCATAATTTACTTGTAAATCAAAAGTTAAAGTCAAAAGTAGTATTACTTTATAATACTTCTGGAACCAACTTAACCTCTGCATTGTATTTCCCTAAAAAAGAAAATAATGGATTTCCAATTAATGGTTTTGTTGCTGATGCGAAGACATATTATTACTACCCAAAAAGTATTGAAGAAGGAGATTATTTATGTTCAATACTAAATTCATCAATAGTAAATATACAGATTAAGAAATATCAGCCTGAAGGATTATTCGGAGCAAGAGATATCCATCGAAGACCTTTCGAAGTTTGTCCAATTCCTATATTTGATGAAAATGATCCAAATCATATGCAACTCTCAATTCTAGGGAAAGAATGCAGATTGAAAATGGAAAAAATGAAAAATCAGCTTAAAGGTCCTGTTGGAAGAATGCGTCTTCAGGCCAGAAAGATATTACAACCTCAATTAGCAAAGATTGATAAACTTGTTACCTTGATGTTTTACAAAGAAGAACAAGAAAGTGATCTTATATTACAAAATGATGATAAAGCAATAAAAATAGATTTTAATGAAAAATAATATTTAAGATTTTTTTATAATTGATAGGAAAGACTGAGGCGAGGGGGCCCGGAAACCCGGACCCGATGAAACAAGAACAGACGCTAAG
>CAYYAU010000280.1:0-2142 GCA_964469765.1 uncultured Clostridia bacterium
TTGAACTAAAATATTCCTTCTCTTTTCCCCATATAGCTACAGAAAATATGGGATGAATTGTCCTAACTGTATCTTTTTGCTTCCGAAAATACTCTGTCAATATACCAACTTTAGAAGGTGTGAATTCAGGATCATATATTTCATTTTTAGTGAAACTATAAGTAAATGTTGGCATAATTATTGTGCCACTCTCACCTACAGTATCTTTTAAAACATTTAAAATTAAATCCAAAAACTTATTTCTGTTTTTTACAGCCCCTATCTTTCCAAACTTAGATACATCAGAATGAACAAAAATAATATCCCCTTTATTTACATTGCATTTATTTAGTGCTTTTATAATGTCTGTGTAATATATCTTTTTATCTGCTTCCGTGGTATATAAAGGAAGATTTTTTAAACTAAATAACACCTGAACTATTCCTATACCTTCAAATATTTTTTCTCCATTTTTATTAAATATTTCCGTTTTTATTGTTACAAATTTTGTAGATTCACTTTTGCATATCACTTCGGCACAAATTTTTATTTTCTGATTGGGAAAATAAGGCTTGATAAATTTAGATTCTTGTTTAATGCATATAGAAGTTCCACCCGGTATGTATTCCCCATATAATTTGGAAAGTAATGCATTTAACAAAAATGCATATCCAATACGATGTTTAAATTTTGTTCTATAACAAAACTCTTCATTAGTATGTATTGGACTGAAATCACCAGATATTTTTGAAAAGTTATTGTGCATTTCTTCGGTTATATAAATATCAAATTCTACTTTATCCCCTACTGCTATTTCATCAAAGGATGCAAATTTACGATTGTCATTTATCACATTACTCATCTTCTATCCCTTTATCAGCAGCAAGCCTCCTTATATCCTTAAATGTTCTTATTTTTTCAACTTCTTCCATAGTAAATTTTATATTAAATTCCTTTTCGATTTCATTTATCAGTAAAAGATGATTAAATGAATCCCACTCAGTCATATTTTCTCTTGAAGTTTGTTCTGTAACTTCCTTTTCATTAATATTCAAAACCTGTGCAAATAACCTCTTTAACTTAGTCATTTTACACCTCTATATGTACAGTTATAAATTCTGGATAGTGATATTCTACTTCCTTTATATCTATTTTCCATCTTTCTATATTCTCTTTTTTATCAAATAATTTGAATCCAGCATTTTTATATACATCTTTTGCAGGAGCATTTTTTTTCGTTGGTATAAACTCCCCTATAAGAGTATTTACACCTTCTTTCTTTGCTTGTTCGATAATAAATGCTAAGATAACTTTTTCAATCTCACGCCCTAGAATCCTACAGGATAACAAAAATGTATCAATTAACCACTCATTTTTTTCTTTGATTTTTCTAATTATCACTGCACTTGTAATTCCACTATCACCAAATTTATCTTCGACTTTAGCCGAAAATACTAAATAGTTATTATTTTCAACAAATTTTCTAATATCTTCTTCATTATATCTTCGGGTGGTCATATTGAATTGATTAGTTCTCTGTGTTAGTTGAGATATGCGGGGTATTGTAAATGAATTAGCTCTTGCAATAGTAACTATAATATCCAATCCTCTCAAAAATTCAGAGATATCTGTAGAAGCTATTCGCAATTCCTGCCTTTTTCTTTGAGCTGCATACATTTTGCCTCTCTTTTTATCTTCTTCAGTAATTTGAAGTGTATTAAACTCATTTACTTCCATCAAAGCTTGGACATATAAACTTGGATCATCAGGCATGTCTACAATATACACTTCAGGAAGGGCTTTTTTGACAATTTCTCTGTTTAGCCTATCGTCATCTATGAAAACTAAACTATCCAATCCAATATTTATTTCTTTTGCGATCTCTTTCATATTAGTTACTTTATCTCTCCAATTGATTTTTATAGAAGCAAAATGTTTTTCTCTGAGAATCATGTATGGATGCTCATTTAAAACTTTTAAGGCATCTTCTGGATTGTTCCGGCTGTTGATAGCAAGTATAACTCCTCTTTCAAATAAATTAAGGAGATATTTTTGAAACTCTAAAAAAGGTCTTCCTTCAGGAGTGGGACCAAGTTTAATTCCTTCAAAACCATCTTCTCCTACTATTCCGCCCCAAAGTGTGTTATCCAAATCTAATACTAT
>CAYYAU010000281.1:0-2138 GCA_964469765.1 uncultured Clostridia bacterium
ACTACAAAATATTATCAAAGAAAAAATTAAAAAACTAATACCTGAAATTAAACAGATTAAATTTGAAAAAGAAAAGAAATAAAACCAATATCTAAACTTTTCCATATTCTTTCTCATACTCTTGTTTTCAATCCTATAAGTTCTATTTGAATAAAAAATGAAACCACTATTTAAAGAAGATATACTAAAATTTCAATCCTATATTAGTTCTATTTGAAATTTTTAGATATCCAATAATGCAAGAAAAACACTTAAAGGTATTTTAAGAGGCTTTTTTGAAAATTCTTTTTTTGTAAGAATTATAATGTCTTTAAATTGAGGCAGGGATTTTACTTTTGATGAATGCTCCTGCCATTTCACTTCAAACCCATACAGCTTTGAATTTTCCATAACAACAGCATCTATTTCAAAACCATTCTTCCAGAAAAAAAGCTGGTCTGGAAAAATCCTGTAAAGATGCGCTGCTACTAAAGATTCAGCAAGAATAGATTCTTTTGATTTCACTTTTACTAAGCACCAATCTTCTAATAGTTCAAAGAGCAAAGGATCAATCAAGTGTATTTTCTTATTTTTTCCAAACCTTATTGTTTTCCCGCTTATATCTACATTATACAATATAACCAAAGCAAACATTGTTTTAAATAGATTAACATAAGCTGAAACAGTTTTAGGTGATTTTATTTCTATTTGTTTTGCAATACCTTCCCAACTTAACGCAGAAGGCATGCGTTCTAATATTGCCTTAAATATCTGCCTAGCAATTATGTCATCCCTATCAGCTTTTAAGACTGTTGTTTTAATCCAGTTTAGATAAGCTCGTTTTGCTTCTTCTTTATGACCATTAATAGCACCAATCCCTAAAGGAAACCCACCATAAGTCATATACTTAATAAGTTCTTTATTTAGTTTGTTTAGCCACATAATTGTAGATACTGCTTTTTTTCTTAACTCATTGAAATTTTTTATCGGACTAATTTTCTCATATAGCTCTGGTTCTAGAACTCTAAGCCACTCCCTGAATGAAAGGGGCCACAATATAAAATCCTTTCCTTTACCTCGCCTTCCAGGAAACAACTCTCCTTCACCCTTGACTGCAATGCTGCTGGAACCTGTAAGCAAAACAACATCACTTTTAAGTTTCCCTCTATCAATAAGAAACTTTATTGCTCTTGGCCATTCACGTGGCAATGTAATCTCATCTAATATAATCAAAGCATGCTTGATATCAAAATCAGCTTTAAACTCTAAATAAGTTTCTATAACATCAATCAACTCCTTATAATCTGCGAGTGCTTCACAATTAAAATAAAATATGCTCTTCGGATTTTGTGATTTTAACTGTTCTCTTATTAGAAGTTTTACAGCAGTGGTCTTACCTACTTGCCTAGGACCTAAAAGAATATGCAATGCAAAAGGTTTTAAATTTATTTTATCAAGAATTTTAGGTGCCCAAGAATGTTTTTTTTCTTTCCATTTTTCAATATCATAATCTTTCTCTATAAGTTCTTTTGCCATCCACCATGGATTCATATCCATAAGTTTTTGCAATTCCATATCGGTATTTAGAATACTGATATTTATATATTTTTTGGTATTTAGAATACTGATAATTAGACTATCCCTTTTTTCTCATGTAAAAACTTGTAAGGAGTCTTTATTAAAGTCTTATAAATAAAACCTTGCACTTTACTATAGTATAAAGGATCATATACAAAATCCTTTACAACCTTTAATTTTAATAATATTCTCATCTAGATTGCCCTTACACTATTAATACACTATTAAAATCGCTTTCTTTATATAAAATTTATTCTTTTAAGAACCCTTTATATACAAGCACAGAATTAAATTTTACAACTATCTTAAAGGAGGTAACTAAATGAAATCCACAGTTAAAGCTGGTATCAAAGAAAACCAATATTTTATTATTATGAACAAAAAAATAGATGATTTAAGAAGAAAAATTTGGAGTATAATCTTCAAAGAGCGAGGAAATTTATCTGACTGTGATGTTGCAATGGCTCTTGGAATTGTTCAATATGGATTAATACACCACTCTGATGAATAAGGCACTTAATATAACTTAAAATAACCTATACATTAATATACATATAAAAAATCAACAAAATATTTATATA
>CAYYAU010000282.1:0-2137 GCA_964469765.1 uncultured Clostridia bacterium
TAACAATAAAATCTTCTATCTCACTAATAGGTGCGGTACTATTCATCATCTTTACAATGCTCATATTTTCAGCTCCACCGCCCTTTGGCAACAAAGTAATTCCTATTCTACCGCCAGATATATAATCCCAATATATAATGGGTGGAGTATTATTCTGTGTATTAACTCTTTTAAAAGGGTCAATAACTACAGAGCTTCTTAAATAACCTTGTCTATAAGCCTCTTTTACACCTTGAATAATCTGCTTCTCTAAAAAATTCTTATTAATCTTAACTTTATCACCTATCTCAATAAAAACCTCCATAATACCTGTATCCTGACATAAGGGAATCTTCTTTCTAAAAGCGATTCTTTCATTCTCTAAAATATAGTTTAAAACCTCTTTTGCTCTTTTATTTTTTTCTTGTATATATGCCTTCTTTAAGGCAAGTAATACATCTGTTGGTAACCGATAATTAACATCAAAACACGCCTTCTTAATCTTTTCTTTAATATAAATCTTTTTCATTTATCTTCTTGGATTCCTGATAATACCGCTTTTCATAAGAATCTTCAGTTGTTTTTGTGCTCTTTTAATTCTATAAGAAACCTTCTCATAAAGTTTATTTTTTGATAATTTTATCTTTGCTACTTTTTCTTTTATTGCTTGTGTTGCAACAGCTACAGCCTCTTCAATAAACACACCTGTTTCATCCATAGCAGGAATAATGTAATCTTCACTGATTCCTTTTTTCTGAGCAAAATTAGCTATTGCCTCAGATGCTCTAATACACATCTGATCAGTAATTACAACAGCCTCTACATCTAATACTCCTCTAAAAATAGCCGGAAACCCTAATGAATTATTCACCTGATTTGGAAAATCACTTCTTCCGGTGGCTACAATTCTTGCTCCTGCTTGTTTAGCATCATCTGGCCATATCTCTGGAATTGGATTTGCACATGCAAACACAATAGCATCCTTTGCCATCCTTTTAATCCATTCCTTTTTTACAACATCACCGCCTGATTTTGAAAGAGCAATTAAGATGTCACATCCAGAAATAGCATCTTTTATATCACCTGTAAAATTCTTTGGATTTGTTATATTTGCTAATACTTTTTTCTGGGAATTTAAGTCATTTCTGTTCTTGTTCAAACTTCCTTTACTATCATAAACAATAATATTATCAGCGTTAAAGCCTGCTTGTATAATTAAATGAGTGATTTTAATATTTGCTGCGCCAGCACCTAACATTAAAATCCTTACCTTTTCTCTTTTCTTTTTTACAATCTTTAATGCGTTCAAAAGAGCCGACAGTGTAACAGCTGCTGTTCCTTGTTGGTCGTCATGCCAAACCGGAATTTCACATTCCTTTCTTAATCTCTCAAGAATAGAAAAACATTTTGGGCTTTCAATATCTTCAAGATTTATTCCACCAAAGGAAGGTGTTATCCATTTTACACATTGAATTATATCATCTGTGTTCTGTGTGTTAATACACACAGGAAAAGCATCAACACCTCCTAAATACTTAAAAAGTAATGCTTTTCCTTCCATAACTGGTAGGGAAGCCTCTGCTCCAATATTCCCAAGTCCTAAGACTCTGCTTCCATCAGAAATAATAGCAACTGAGTTTGCTTTATTAGTATATTTATAAACCAATTCTCTTTTATTCTTTATTTTCTTACATGGTTCCGCAACTCCTGGAGTATACCAAACTGAAAAATCATCAATACCTTTGACTGAACATTTAGGAATGATTTCAATCTTACCATTATAAAAACTATGGAGATTTAGAATTTTAGTACGCTCCATTATTATTCCCTAATTTTATAGTGTTATTTGATATTTAACTTCTATGGAGTGTATTATACAAAAAGATTTCTTAAACTTCAAGGAAAGTTATTCAAGAACCATTAACTTTTATTAAAGAGTTTCTTTTAATCTTTTAGTTAAGGCGGGCACAACCTCAAAAAGATCACCTATAATACCATAAGTAGCTATCTGAAATATAGGAGCGTGTGGGTCCTTATTAATAGCAACAATAATATCAGAGGTCCTCATCCCTACTTGATGTTGAATAGCACCAGAGATGCCACGAGCTATATAAAGTTTTGGAGCAACGGTCTTTCCAGTCTGTCCAACTTGATGAGA
>CAYYAU010000283.1:0-2136 GCA_964469765.1 uncultured Clostridia bacterium
CTTTGTTTAGAGATTATTAAACACATTGCTCCTCCTCCTTTCTCACTATTGATTTTACATCCTTATCATTGTTTATATAAGCCCAAAAATGTTCATATCTACCTGTTTTCTTAACCCATTTTAAAAAATCGTCCCAAGATTTATTATTTCTTAAAGACATAATACTCACTTCTTTTACATAGTGAGAAATAGCATCTACGAATTGTAAACAAGCTAAAAATCTACCATGAGCAAGAGTTCCTCTAAAAAGTCTTATTTCTAAAGTATTTTTACTAGTAACATGTGTCCTAATTGCTAAATATTTACTGCTATTTTCTGTTCCATACAAAAAATTATGTATTTTGTAATCTTCAAATTGGCAATATCCATAATTACCTTTTCTTTTACTCAAAATTGACAATTCTTTTTTGTTTGTAGCAAAAAACATTCTTAATTTTTCTATTTCTAAAGAAGAAAAGAAATTTTTATTTAAATGAAAGTGCAATCCACATCTCCCACTTTTATAAGAAGTGAATTTCATTCTTTTTAATTCTTCTAATATTTCTCTTAAAGGAATTTTTTTATGGATAAATTGTAAAGTTAAAGGCTGAGAAACTATTTCAAATCCATTATGGAGGCTTCCATCGTGTTTTATATAAAAATATCTGCCAACATTTTTGCTTTCGAGAAATTTTTTAACTTTTCTTGCCATTTCTTCTCTGTTGCTTTCATGTTCCACTTCTAATTCAAATCCAATGTATAAAAGATTATCCCATGCAAGTTTGTTAAACTTAAATCTTTCTGGAACATAATCATATCTTTTAATTATTCGATAGTAGGCATCATAACATCTTCTACAGACTAAAACTTCATCTTCAACTTCAAACATATTATCTATGTGAAATATTGAACCACATTCTTCACATCTGTCAAATGCTTCAGAATAACAAGTTTCACAAATTCTCGGATATTCTCTATCGCTGGTTTCTATCATTTCATCTTTGTATCTTTCTTGATTACAAAAACTACAAATAAAAAATAATTCTTTATAACATGTTAAACAATAATATTTTCCTTCAGAAGAAGAAGAAAATTTTGCTTCATCTTTAAAAACAAAATAGCCACATTTATGACATTTTATAGCTCTTTTCTTTAAGCAATTGCTACATAAGAAATAATGTTTAACTTTAGTTAAATTTTCTTGCTCAACAACATTAAGACAGTAGTCGCATAAACCTTTAGGAATTTGTCCCTTTTTACTTAATTTTCCTTTAACTATTTTAAAAACTTCTACTATATTTGTTTTAGAGTTTCTTTTGCACCACCATTGTCCATCTTCACTTAAAAACACATTTGATTTTGAGGGATGAGCAGTCCATTTCATTTCTACCTCCTTTATAATTTTGATATTTTAATATTTTCTTCTTTTTTGCATTTACAAGCAAACCATCCTTCGGGAATTAAATCTTTACATTTTTCACATACTAAAATATGGTCGACTAATTTATAAACTTGATGATTTTTTTCATAATTCATTATTTTTAAGTAAGGCTTTCCTTTTACATTATGAAATACTTTAAGAGCAAAAGTGCCGTATACTTTGCCACAAATATCACATTTATCAACATATTTAAGATTAAAATAATAAGCAACTTGAGCTAACTGATATATTTTATTGTTCATAATGTTTTAAGCATTTTAAATTTTTTTCTTTTAATCTTCTTAAAACTTCTTCTTTGGAGTATGAGATTACAGAATATTCATTGATTTTGTGTTTGTAATCTTTTAAAAGGACAAAACTTTTTGCATCCGTTGACCAATTTCTACAACTTTTTCCGAAGTGTTGATGAGTTATTTTATATCGATGAGGAGTTTCCCACCATTCTATTTTAATTATTTTACATTTAGGATTTTCATCAAAGGATACATCTTTTGTTTGAATTACAATGTCTCCTTCTCCATAAAGTCTCTTAAACAACTGAGAAAAAGTTTTTAAGAAACAACGAAAACCATTATCTAATTCAACTAATCCATCTCCAATATATTTTATACGATAAACGTTTCCTTTAGTAATTCGATATGGCTTTTTTACATTTTGTAACGCTTCTACTAAATCCCCAACTTTAAAATTTATATTATTGTTCATCATTTTCTTAA
>CAYYAU010000284.1:0-2133 GCA_964469765.1 uncultured Clostridia bacterium
CTTTTCTTCAACAAATTCAAAATTAAATTTTTCTAACACTTCTAGCTCTTCATCAATGATCTCCACGAGTTTATAGTCTTTAAGCGCCAGAGCATGTGATTTTAGAAAGAACAGTTTCTCTTTCAAAACATCCTCAAGGTTTCGATCCCTCATTGTGATTTCAAAACCCATCAAAAGTGCAACTTGCCAACGGAGCTCTTTTTTCCCTTTTAGCTGAAGCTGCTCTACTAATCTCTCACTTGGTGTATCTATAATTTTTTTATATTGCGAATAAAGCTCATGCGCATAATCAGAGACTTTCTGAAGCAATCTGTAGCGCTCTTTAAGCGTAGTTTTCTTGATCTTCCTAACTATTCGGTTTAACTTCTTACTCCACACATAGTCTCTAAAATACTTTGTTTCAACGAAGATATATTCATCAGCGAAAGATTTATCCGATGCTATATCAGCTAGAATGCGTAATAGCTCAATAATATAATTCCAGTCGTTTAAATCATTTTGAATCTTCTCATCAATATATTTTTGAAGGTAACTGGCAACGCAATTGTCAGCGACAGTGTGCATACACATAAAAGGAATTCCCAGCATTCTCGCTGTATCAACAGCGCGCATATGATTAGCAGGCATTACTTTTCGCTCCACTTCATGCATGCGCTCATCCATAAGCCCTTCAGCAATATTTATTGGAACACCCGCATTTGCAAGAATATCAGGCTGTATTCCCATTACCCGATAGAAATTTGCATATGCATACCCCTCTGGATGATGTGAGATTGCGACATCAATCTTTTTCCCGAGTGTATTGAGTCGGTCGGCAAGCAATAATTCCGGCCCCTCTATATCTATCCCGACAATAGCTCTCATTACCTTAGTATCTTTTGCGCCATAGAGAATTCTCGTGTCATCATAGGGATTGACAAGACGTTCTATGTCATATTCTTTTTGTTCTGATTCGCTCAGTTTGTTATATTCGGACCTCCTGAATTCCAGTTCATTGCGTACCACTGCCTCTCCGCGGGGATCATTTGCGATACCCTCAGCCACCGCTGCGTTATAAAGCTCCTCTAGCGTCATTTTGACCTCCGATGATGTGCTGCATTCTGTGAAAAGCGCGAGCCAGAATGCTGCGGACGAGAGTATTTCCGTCGAAAACTGGTGCGCTTTAACCGTTCTTCTCTTTTTGCCTGCTGACGCTGTTTTCTCTTTGCTTCGGCCAGCTTTTTCTGACGCTTTTCGCTCGGACTCTCGAAATAAGAGCGTCTTTTTATTTCAGCCATAAGACGGTCTTTCTCGCATTCACGCTTGAACCGGCGGAGCGCAGATTCAATTGGCTCATTATTGTGAACTCTAACCTCAATTGGCAAAAACAATCGCCTCCTTTCTATTTATTTTTTTATACTGCTCGGTTAAAAATCAGCCTGGCGGCCAGGAAAGCTTCCGGCCACCGATGAGATGAAAATGAAGGTGTGGTACTGCTTGACCTGAATCAGGACCGGAATTTATGACAAGCCGAAAACCACGCTCATTCAAGCCACGCTCATGTACCAGCTGGTTTACCACCCTGTAAATATGCCCGAGAAGCACACTGTCCGCTTCACCAATTTCAAGTACTGACGATATATGGCGAACCGGAATTATAAGTATGTGCGTTGGAGCCTGGGGATTTATATCCTCAAATGCAACTACGTCTTTATCACGATAAACTATCTTTGAAGGAATTTTTCCCGAAACAATAACACAGAATAAACAGGCTTGGTCAGTATCCATTCTTTAGATAACGTTATAGTATTATAGCGAATATAATCCTGTCTGGCAACACCTTGACTGTCAAGTGGTATAACACACACCGGAAACAGCACGGGAAATAGACACAGACAGGACTCCGTCTCCCTTAAGCTTTCCTGACCCGGTGACATTTGCGACTACAGGAATGTAGTTACTAGAATAACCCCTCGCCTCTCGTCCAACCTCCTCCTCTGGCAGAAAATCAAGCTTCTTACCAACAAATGACCCTGCAAAATCCTGGCGAAGATTCCTGTCCAATAAGGAAAGTCGTTCGCTCCGTTCTTTTACAATACGCTCTATCACTCTCCCGGGCAATGTAGCTGCTGGTGTCCCTTCACGAGGAGAAAA
>CAYYAU010000285.1:0-2133 GCA_964469765.1 uncultured Clostridia bacterium
ATAGGTCTTATTAGAATTTCATATAAATCCAAAAAAATATTTAATACTATTCTTTTTGTATTTTTTCTTCTTTTTATTTTTAATATGGTCAGCGTTATTTTAGCGGTTAATTTTATTGAAAGAGGCGATACTAAGATTAAATCTGCCGCAGAAGATATTGTAAGGCTGGGTTTTGATAACTGTGAAGTTTTATCATATCAGTGGGTTCCAGTAACATATTATAGTGGGAATGTGCTTGCTCTAGGAACTCATAATTTAATAAATTCTTTGAATAAAGGAATAATCATATTATTTTTCAAAAATGATTTTACTTTTGATGACATTTATTCAGAAAAGGATATTAGAAATGCAGGAGAGGGCATTTATGAAACTGATGATTATTTGATTGTTTATAAAAAAAATCAAAAATGTAAGAAAAATTACGTGTATAATCAATCATTGGTTTTGGAACCTTGTGAAATCTTTAGTGATAGACTAAATTACTTTGATTCTTTTATTAATTGGAAAGAATTATGTCGTTTTTTTAATCTGAAATATTAAGGAATTTTTCTAAATCTTCAGAATTATCAATTTTTGTGGTTATTTTATTTTCATTTAATATTATTGTACTACATCTTTCAACTTTATATTTTTCTTTTAATACTTTAATAAGGTCTGAATCTAAATCATTGTCAAAAGCATAAACTCTTACTTTTGTTTGATATTTCTTTCTGAGGTATGATAAAATAAAAGATTTTTTTTCTACTTCGTCATTACAATCTTTATCATTAGAATAGAAGAACATGAATGTAGAAATGTTTTTTGCACAATATTCGTTTTGTTCTCTTGTTAAAACATAATGTCTAATTTCTAGTATCGAATACAGTTTTTTCATTTCAAGAACTTCTGGATCTTTTTTACCTTTTTTTGTCTCAAGTATTGTAATTAATTCTCCAAGATAATCCAACTTTTCTGAGACTAAATCTAATGAATAGGATTCACACGAGTTTTGTTCTTGAATAAGGTTTATTGTTTCTAAGGTAAGTATTTCGTTTTTAGTTGAATCTTGAATATTTATGATTGATGCTGAAACAATTCCCTTTGCTAAATATCCGACAAAGATTCCAAAGCTGAATAAAAAGCACGCTATTAAAAATGATAGAATTATTTTATTCCAATTTATTTGTCTTTTTTGTTTTATCATATATTATCTCCAGCTTACTGTTTTATGAGTCGTTGCATATATAATTGAAATTCCCCACCAAAATGTAAAAAACATCGCATAGAAAATTAGAAAAAATACATAACTTATAAATGTTGAGATTGATTTATCCATTGAAGATATTTTTTTGTTTGCTATTAACACTATGAAAATAGTAGTTAAGATAAAAAATATTGCAAAGAGAAGTATCCCTTCAGAGATATTTTCATATAATGTTAGAGCCAGCATATACCATTTGAATGATAAATTATTTGCTATATCAAATCCAATAAGTGAATAAAGTTTTAAAGTATTTAAGTTTTCTGATATTGCTTTACTTATATAATAAATTGTAATTGTCATGGTCGTTAATATTGATATTATTGACATAGGAAAAATAAATAATCCTAGTTCGCCATATCGATTTCCAAACATAAATTTATATTTTTTTCTTCCGGCTTTTCTACGTTTTTAAAAATGTTTTCAAGGCTCATTTTATTGCTTTTTCGATTCACATTCGGGATTTATGCAGATTTTCCATGGTCTTTTTCCCTTCCTTATTACAATAACTAAAGGATAACCGCAGTACTGGCAAACCTCTCCTGTTGGTTTTGGTAATCCTCTAGGTAGACTAAAGTTTATTTTACATTTAGGGTAGTTTGTGCAAGCAATAAAGTATTTCTTTGTTTTTTTAGAGTATATTATTTTTAAATTTCCTCCGCATTTGCATTTTCCAATTATAGTTTCTTTCTCCATTGTTTCTTTATATGCTTTAATTAATTCTTCACCAATTTTTTTCTCGTTCTCTTTGAATTGGGATGCTATTTTTTTTAGAACCTCTATTGCTTCATTAAGCACTTCTTCCTTCTTCTTTTTTCCTTCTCTTATTTCTTCGAGCTCCCTTTCGAACTTTCTTGTCAATTCCTCATCAAGAACAGCTGGACAAAATTTTT
>CAYYAU010000286.1:0-2128 GCA_964469765.1 uncultured Clostridia bacterium
AACAAAAAATCAAAGACCAAAAAACGCAATTAGGTTAAAGAAAACAGAAAGTTATTGGGTTATTGTCTGCCCGCCGTCTGTTTGGAGGGAGTTATTGGAGAAAAGAGTGCCTGTGCCAGTCTTTAATGGACAGGGAAACCAAAGTAGAGAAACCAGAATTACAAAAAAATGCCAAAAATTTAACGCAGGACTCAGTACGTAAATCGATACTTGATGTTTTTGATAATAAAGGGGTAAGAAATGACAGTTAAAAAGTATAAACCGACATCACCTGCTCGTAGGTTTATGAATATTGATTCTCGAAAGGATATTACCACAGATAAACCGTATAAACCTTTAGTTGTTTCTTTACCTTATCATGCGGGAAGAAATAATTATGGAAGAATTACTGTAAGACATCGTGGAGGTAGACATAAGAGAAAGTATAGGATTATTGATTTTAAAAGAGATAAGGTTGGTATAAAAGCAAAGGTTTTGACAATTGAGTATGACCCTAATCGTTCATGTAGAATTGCACTGGTTGAATATGAAGATGGTGAGAAAAGATATATTATTTTACCTGCTGGGTTAAATGTTGGAGATACTATTGAAAGCGGGCCTGAGGCTGGTATAAATGTTGGTAATGCCTTACCTTTAAGGCATATCCCAGTAGGCACAATTATTCACAATGTTGAGATGGTTCCTGGAAAAGGAGCAAAAATTGCCAGGTCAGCTGGTAGCTGGGTTCAGATTCTTGCTAAGGAGTCAGAGTTTGCTCATTTAAAAATGCCATCAGGGGAGGTAAGACTTATTGGTTTAGATTGTTATGCTACGATTGGTCAGGTAGGAAACATTGAACATAATTCAATAAAATTAGGAAGTGCAGGTAGGAAAAGACATTTGGGGTTTCGGCCAACAGTAAGAGGTACAGCGATGAATCCTGTTGACCACCCTCTTGGTGGAGGAAGGGGAAAGAGTAAAGGAAACAATCAGCCACGTTCTCCTTGGGGACAGCCTGCAAAAGGGTTTATCACAAGAAAAAGAAAACCTCAAGATAAATTTATATTAAAAAGACGACCAAAGAAAAAGAAAAAAGTATAATTGTAGGAGGTGTTTATGGGTCGTTCAACAAAGAAAGGTCCTTATATAGATGCAAAGCTTTTAAAAAAAGTGGAAAGAATGATTGCTACTGGAGATAAACGAACAATAAAAACATGGGCTAGAGAGTGTATGATTATTCCTGAATTTGTTGGATTTACATTTGCGGTACATAATGGTAAGAAGTTCATTCCTGTTTATATTACAGAAAATATGGTTGGACATAAATTAGGCGAGTTTTCTCCGACAAGATTTTTTAAAGGCCATGGTGAGGCTCATACAAAAGAGGCTTTGGAGAAGACCTAAAAACTTGAAAGGAAATTCTCATGTCAGCAAAAGCAATTGCACGATATGTTCGTCTTGGACCAAGAAAAGTGAGTCAAATATTAAACCTTGTAAGAGGAAAAACGGTTGAACAGGCGTATCAGATATTAAGGTTTGTAAGAAAAAGGCCAACGACTATTGTGATGAAGACAATAAAGTCTGCTGTTAGTAATTTTGGTGCTGCTTCTAGGAATGATGAAGTGTATATAAAAAGTGCTTATGTAACTCAGGGTCCAAGTTTAAAACGACTGCGTCCTATGGCTATGGGAAGAGCAGCGATGTATAAAAGAAAGTCTTGTCATATAACTATAGAGGTAGAAAAAATTTCTATTAAGAAGACACCAATGGTTGCTTCGGGTTCAAAACCAGCAAGTAAAAAAACCAGGTAGGAAGAATAAATTTTGTTCAGAACTAAAAGAAAAGAAGATAGCAGAAAACAAATTTTCTTAAATCTGAATAAATTTTTTAACGCTAAAAAATTTCAGGCTCAGCAAAGCAGAAAAATTGAAACTCGCCCTTTGGGCTCAGACATCAATTTTTCTAGAAGTGAAGATGGCGCCTTTATTTTTTAGCTAAAATTTATAATGATTTCGAAAATTTATTTTCCGCTTAGGGAAAGGAAAGACAAAGGGACAACAAAAGGAAGCAGAAAACAAATTTTCTTAAATCTAAAATAAATTTTTTAACGCTAAAAAATTTCAGGCTCAGCAAAGCAGAAAAATTGAAA
>CAYYAU010000287.1:0-2118 GCA_964469765.1 uncultured Clostridia bacterium
GGAGAGGAAGAAGATATAGACGGGGAGCCTTTTGTTGGTAAAGCAGGAAAGATTCTAGATGAATGGTTAGAGGAGGTTAATCTTAAAGATAGTGTTGGTTACAGATGTTTGATAAGCAATGTTGTTTGGTGTCGCCCTACTAGTAATGGTAGGAACAGACCTCCTAGCCCAAAAGAGATAGAAGTTTGCTCAAAGCAGGGCATAAGTAAGTTAATAAGTTATTTCATTCCCAAAATTATTATTTGTTTAGGCAATATAGCAGGGTCTTATGTTATTGGGGATAAGATTAGTTCAGTTCTTGATAGTGGGGAATACTCTATAAGCCGTTTTGGTTTTAGAACTAAGGTTTTTATTTTGCCTCATCCGTCTTCTTTATTGTACGGCAGTAAATATAAGAGGGTAGTTTATGAACAGCTAAGGAAAATAAAGACTACGGTTCAAGGTAAAAATTAAGAGGAAGGAGATTATTGAAGTGAAAGTTCTTTTTTATGCTGATATTCATCACGGTGTAAGGATAGGGAAGTTAGGAAAATCGGGTCTAGATTTGAGAATAGAAGATACTTTAAGTATAGAAAGACAGATTACAGATTTATGTTTAAAAGAAGGTATAAGAGAAATAGTATTTTGTGGAGATAGGTTTAAAAGCAGGAGCCCGGCTTTCTGGCTAGTGAATTTGGTAGATGATTTATGGAGAGAGAGATTATTAAAAGGTATAAAGATTTATGCTTTATGTGGAAACCACGATTATTATAGAGTTTCTTTTTACGGGACGAGCTATTCAAATTTATGGAAGGATTTAGGAATTAAGGTTTTTGATAAGATAGGGTATGATTATTTAGGAAATGAGGATATTTCCGTAGAGTTTATTCCTTATGGTTACGGTGTGGAGAAGAAAGCAGATTTGATAGTTTTTCACGATGAAATTTACGGATTTAAGGATAGTAGAGGGTATCAAGCTACTAGCGGTTTAAATTTAAGGAAACTTGAAAATAGTTGTAAATTTTTTATAGGTGGGCATATTCATAGTTTTGAGGATTTTGGAAGAGGTGTTTATATAGGAGCCCCTTATCAAATGGATAAATTAGATGCTGGTCAAAAGAGAGGAGTAATTATATTTGATTTTAATAAATGGTCATTTGATTTTATTGAAATGAAAGTTCCAAAGTTAATTTATTTAGAGATAAATAGCAAGGACGATTTAGATTTTTCTTTTGATAAGAATGACTATGTCTATTGTAGTGTAATTAGCAGTTTGGAGAAAGATGTTAGGAGAAAGTTGGATGATTTGAAGGCGATTTACTTTTTGAGAGTGAAGAAGGAGAGAGGTTTCTTTATCAGAAAGTTTTTTGAGAAAGTTTCTGATAGAATAGAAGATTTGATTAAAGAGTTTATTAGTAGTAAAGATATTCCAGATAAGAAAAGTTTTTTAGACATAGGTTTAAAAATCTGGAGGAATTTAGATGGTAGTTTTAAAGAAGATTAAATGGTCTGGAATTTATAGTTTTGGGAACAAGGAATATGAGTATGAATTTACCCCTGGTTTTTATTTGATTATAGGGAAGAATGGGGCAGGTAAGAGTTCGTTTTTAAACTTAATTTCATTAGTTCTTTTTGATAAAAGTCCTAGTGCGGAGAAGTTTAATGCTCTTAATGAAAAGATAGGCAGAGGTAAAATAGAACTTTATTTCAGTATAGATAATACTGATTACAAGCTATACTATGCAAGAGATAAAAAAGGTTTTCAATGGATATTGTTTAGAGGAGACGATGTTATAGTGAGTGGAAAGGAGACTGGATCTTATATGATGAAGCTGTTGGGATTTGATTATAATCAGTTTATAAATTCTTTTTATCTAACTCAAAATTCCCAAAGTTTGAAATTACTTTTTGGCAGTAGTTCGGAGAGACTGAATATATTAAACAATATTTTTGGGCTAGAAAAGTTTTTTGAGGCGTCGGAAATAGCTAAAAAAGAAAATTTAAGAATAGTAGAAGGGATGGAAGATATTAAAAAGGAAGAATCTTATTTAAAAGGTCAGATAGAGGAATTAAGTAAGAAGGTTTCTGTAAAAGATAATGTTTTAAAAGAGTTGGGGAGGTTGAAAGAAGTTTTAAAAG
>CAYYAU010000288.1:0-2116 GCA_964469765.1 uncultured Clostridia bacterium
TCTTTAAATCACCTAGAAGAAGTGAAATGTGTAGGAATTTCTACTACTTCATACGCAATAGCTAGCGCTCTTCGAGCGGCTAAGGCTGTTAGAGATTATAATCCCTCAATTCCTATTATATGGGGAGGGGTTCATCCTACTCTTGATCCGGAAACCACTATTTCTCATCCACTGGTTGATGCAGTGTTTAGAGGAGAAGGTGAACTTCGATTTCCTCAGCTATGTAAACTTATTCTAGAAGGAGAATCTTATGAATCTTCTCCCTATCTTACTTTCGAAGGATCTCTCTCTTTGATAGAAACAGTCTCTGATCTAGATAAACTCCCCTTCCTTCCCTATGAATTGTTGAAACTCGCTTACTATAATAAAAGGATTTTAGAGGTTCATACCGCTCGGGGTTGTCCATATCACTGCACTTTTTGCTACAATGCTAACCGAAAATATCGAACTAAAAGTCCCCAACGGATTTTAGAGGATATTCATCGAGCTCTTAAAGTATTTCCTTCCCCAAAAATTCTGATTTTTAATGATGATCAATTCTTCTCTTCTCTTTCTAAAGTAGAGAAAGTATGTGAGTTGCTCTTACACAATTCAATTGGATTACCTTGGGTGGCAAACTGTCGAATCGAAGACATTCTTAGATTAGACAAAGAACATTTTGAACTTCTTAAAAGGGCTAATTGTTCTTTACTAAAGACCGGTGTAGAATCTGGATCTGAAAAAACTCAGAAATTGATTGGGAAAGAAAATATTACTCCAGAAATGGTAGAAGAAGCAGTAGTCCGTTGTCGGGCACATCATATTGGATTGAAGCTTAATTTTATGATAGGCCTCCCCGGTGAGACAATTGAGGATTTAAAGAAAACTGGGAAATTAATAAGGAAATGTCTCTCTTTAAATCCCTCTATCGCTCGGATTGCAGTAGGGGTATACGATCCTTATCCTAGTACTCCCTTATGGCCGGTTAGTTTAAAATTAAGGTATCAAGCTCCTCAGAATTTAGAAGAGTGGGGGCGTTGGAAAGGTGAATTGCAGCGTTTAAGATGGTTTAATTTGAAAGAGAAAGAGACGATTCGGAATCTACTTTTTTTAACTATTCCTTTCGATGAGCCCTATCCTCATTCTGTGAGTGGTCTATGGTCTCGCCAACCTGCTTCTAGAGGAATATTCTGGAAACTATGGAAGGGCTTTCTTCGTTGGGACTTTATGATCCGGATAAAAATGGAATGGTTAAATTTTGTTCCTGAACGTCAGCTTTATGAGTATTTCTTTTCTGAGATAGGATTAACTTCTCCTCTCCCAAAAGAAATTATTCCCAACCGGAAGAAAAGAATACTAAGTAAATAAAAAAAATGGGTAGAGAATACTATCTTCTCTACCCTTTATTCAGTTAAAAAATATACCATCTTTATTAGCAAAAAATACTATGCTCACAAAAAACTTCGATGGTAAAAAAATAACTATTCGCCAACTCTTGGAAAAAGATCTTAAGTCTCCCAAGAAGTTTCAAAATTTTATTAATTCTTTAGTTGAAGAAGAAGCTCAAATTAAGATAAATAAAAAGAAGTCTTTGGGGGAAGAAAAAGAATGGTTAAAGGAACAGTTAAGAAAGATAAAGGAACATAAGGCAGTTTTTCTAGTAGCAGAGCATGATAATGCAATTATTGGAAGTACAGGTATTGAGTTGGGCAGGGGGCGAAAAGGTCATATCGGAAACTTTGGTATCGGGATTAAAAAAGGTTATCGAGGAATGGGCTTGGGTAGTTATTTAATGAAAAAGATACTAAACTTAGCCAAAAAGGAATTAAGGCCAAAACCAAAAATTATCAGATTAAGTGTCTTTCCAACGAACAAAGTAGCTATCAAGCTTTACAAGAAATACGGATTCCGAAAGGTAGCTACTATTCCCGATCAGCTACAATACAAAGACAGGCTAATCTCAGAGGTAATAATGCTTTTATACTTATAATTCTCCTAAACAATGCGAACAAAAAGGTTTCAAAAAAGAGTTGAAGATTTTGTTTGTGAGCATTGTAGAACATTTATTAAAGGCACTGGGTACACTACCCATTACCTAAATTGTTTGTAGTCAAAATATGTAGATATCAATTATCAA
>CAYYAU010000289.1:0-2115 GCA_964469765.1 uncultured Clostridia bacterium
TATTGACTTTCATTAAACACATTTTCCCATTCCACAGAAGAGTCAAACACCTCTTCTTTTCCATTTCTATTTATAATGAGATAAGAGGCATCCTGGCAGAATTCCTTCATTTTCTTCAAAAATATAGAGTTGGATATTTTAACACTTGAATTTTCCATGTTTTCTTATTTTGTTTATTTCATTTATTAAAATTGAGATAATCTTATTTTTTGGGATTTTCTTTATAATCTTTCCTTTTTTGAAAAGATATGCTGACTTTTTTATTCCTGCAACTCCTATATCTGCATCTTGTGCTTCTCCTGGGCCATTTACAACGCACCCCATAATTGCCACTTTTAGATTTAAGGGTATATAAGAAACCTTTTTTTTGAAATCATTAGTAAGTTTTACTACATCAATTTCCTTTCTTCCACAGGTCGGACAAGAAGTAATGTCAATTCCATATTTTGATAAGTGAAGAGCCTTTAAAATCTGATAGCCAGCATCAATTTCATCTTCAACAGAAGATGACAAAGAAACCCTTATTGTATCTCCAATTCCTTTATAAAGAAGTATCCCTATTCCAATAGCGGATTTTATACTCCCATCAAACCTTGTGCCTGCTTCTGTTATACCTAAATGAAAAGGATATGGGCACTCTTTAGCTAAATATTCGTATGCTAAAATAGTAGTAAGAACATCAGATGATTTAACAGAAATGACAATATTATTAAAACCCTCTTTTTCCAATATCTCAATATTTTGTAAAGCATACTTCTTTAAGATATTAGCTTTTTTTTCTGGTTGGCTTTTTTTCCTTAAAGAACGGGGTAATGATGCCCAATTTATCCCAATTCGAATAGGGATACCTCTACTTTTAGCTATTTCTGCAATTTTCCTAATTTTTTCTTTTCCTCCGATATTTCCTGGATTAATTCTTATTTTATCTACCCCTTGTTTAATTGACTCAATGGCAAGCCTCCAATCAAAATGTATATCTGCAATGAGCGGTATTGAGATAGCATTCTTAATTTTTTTTAATGCATTTACACATTCCATATCATATACAGAGACTCTTACTAATTTTCCTAATTTTCTTTCTATTCTTTTTATTTCGTTTATTGTAGCCTTTATATTTCTTGTATCAGTAGTGGTCATTGATTGGACAACTATAGGATTTTCTCCTCCAATACAAACATTACCAATCTTTACTACTTTAGAGTTTCTTCTTTTAATCATTTTATTTGCCTAATCTTAGAATATCTTGATAGGTAGCAAAAAACAATATAAATAAAAGGATAAACAATCCAATCTTTTGAGCTATCATAATTTTTTTTGGGTCTAATGGTTTCCCACGAATACCTTCAAGTAGAATAAAAAACATATGGCCACCATCTAAAAGTGGAATAGGAATTAGATTAATAACAGCGAGATTTATACTGATTAAAGCAATAAAATGTAAAAGGTTTATAAACCCTGTTTGAGCAACCTTTCCAATTATAGAAACAATACCCACAGGACCTGCTATTTCGGGTTTTAATGTGCCAAATAGTATTGAAATTATAAATTTTAGTATTGATATTAACCAAATCCAGATGTATCTAATTGAAAGAAAAATAGAATAAAAAATATTTACTCTTTTCTTTTTATATTCTGCAATAATTCCAATAACCTTTACCTTTCTTTCTTCATCGAATTGCGGTATAATTTCTTTAGTTAATATTTTATCTCCTCTTTTAATTCTAAACCTTAAAATTTTCTCTTTACTTTTTTTTATGTAGTTACTTAAATCAACCCATGTAGAGATAGTTTTTCCATTAATACTTATTACTACATCACCTTTCTTTAATCCTGCCTTCTCAGCAGGAAAGGATTTTATTATTTCCCCTATCACAGGCTTATTGGTTGGAGTAGGAATTCCTATATAACTGAATAAAAAAACAAAAATTAAAAAGGCTAAAAACAGGTTCATTATAGGACCACAAAACACTATAATGAACTTTTTCCACCATTTCTGACTTAAAAACTCATCAGGTTCATTAGATAAAGGAGCTGTGATATCATCTCCTTTAAGTTTTACATATCCACCAAAAGGCAAAAGTGAAACTCTATATCTTGTTTTTCCTTTTGTAAATC
>CAYYAU010000290.1:0-2114 GCA_964469765.1 uncultured Clostridia bacterium
CAATAGTCGGGAGTCGAGCATAATCAATCTTAATACCCATAATCTCTTCAATTTCATCAGCTGCCCATTTAATGCCTTCCATTACGTGACCACCCTGGCCAGCAACAACTACAGTTGTACCTTGAAATTTCTTTCTCAGTTCAGGATTAGCAAATTTTTCTATTACCTTAGCTCTTTTTTCAGCAAGCTCCTTAGGATATTCGGCAAATGTATTACCTGTTACAAAAATCGTTAAAACCATTAAAAGGAGACTTACCTCTGCGACCTTTTTGACCATTATTTACTCCTTTTCGAAAAATTTTCCCTCTTTAAAATTTCCCTTCCTTAAGTTAAAGTAAAGGGTCCTAATTTGCTTCCTGATTTCACCACCTCCTTTCTGACCCTTATTTTGTCCTTTAAAGCTACAACCTATTATTGCTTTTTATGCCAATTGACTTTTACACAAAATTGACTTGGATTTTTTCTCTGGTCAATTCTAAAACCTTTTTAAGCATAACACTTATATTAGGAAAAGAGAGAGCTGACCCTTAGTTGTTAAGCAAAACACTTACAGAGCTCATTGCTTGATTGCTCCTAAAGATAGACCTCGCACCAAGTATTTTCGCAATAGGATTATGACTCCTATTACCGGGATTGCTGCAATCACGCTTAAAGCAGCAATCCAACTCCAACGAATGTTATCCGTAGCAGCCATTAGGGGAATCATAGGAGGAAATGGTCTTACCACAGTTCTAGTTAATAAAAGAGCAAAGAGAAATTCATTCCAGGAAAAAACCCATGAAAATAATGTTACCGCAACAATTCCAGGCTTAACTAAGGGTATAGAAATTGCATAAAACACACGGAATCTCGAACAACCATCTATAATAGCTGCTTCTTCTAATTCAATAGGTACATCATCAAAGAATTTTTTCATTAACCATATTACAAAAGGCAGATTAAAGATTAAGTAAGTTATAATTAATCCTTGATAAGTATCAATGAGGTAAAGTCTTTTAAATAAAAGGAAGAGGGGAACCACTATAGCAACAGGAGGAAGCATCCGGGTGGTTAAAATCCAGAAAAGTATGTTCTTGTTCCCAATAGGATGTTTTTTAAATCGAGAAAATCCGTAAGCAGCCAAAGATCCTAAAAAAACAGAAAGCAAAGTTGAAAATATTGAAATAATAGCACTATCCAAGATTATCTTTAGGCCTCCGTAACCTTCTCCAGCTCCACCCAGCATTGCTTTGAAGTTATCCAAATTAAAACTAGGAGGAATAAAAAGAGGGGGAAAGTGTTCCTCCATCATGAAGGAAGTATTTATTAGCCAATAAATTGGAAAAAGTGTAAAAATCAAGAATATGCCTAATAAAACCAAATATATCGACTTTTTAAAAATTTTGCCTTTCTTTTTTAGAAGTCTCTTCAACATTTTATTCATTCTCCATTCAAAATATTCAGTTAGTATTCACCAGTGACATAAAGGAACAAATTAGCCAAAAGAACCGCTATTAAAGCTAACATCCAGGATAAAGCACAAGCTTTTCCAATATCCCACCATTGGAAACCAATCATATAATCATAGAGGGTGATAACTTCTGAAGATATTCCTGGCCCACCTCTGGTTATAATAAAAATCTTATCAAAAAACTTAAAAGCATCTATCGAACGTAAAAGTACAGCAACAACCAAAAAATATCTCAGATTAGGGAGAGTAATGTATCGGAAGGTAGACCATCCGCCAGCTCCATCAATTTGTGCTGCTTCATACAACTCCGAACTTATAGAGATAATTCCCGCATAGAAAATAATAATCATGAAGGGAGTCCATTCCCATATATCAGCAATGACTATAGAAAGTAAGGATATCCTGGGGTCTGACATCCATCCAACCGGAGGTAGACCTATCTTTACAAAGAGATAATCAAGAGGGCCTCTTGCTCCTTCGTACAAAAGTCTCCAGATAAAACCAGCTACTACTGGAGCAAAAGCAAGAGGCAGAACAATAATGCTAATGAGAATCCCGGCGCTTTTTTCCTTAAATTGAGTAGCTAAAAGAGTAGCAATTCCCAAACCTAACAGAAATTCAATTCCTACAGCTGTTCCCACATAGAAACCTGTATTGCGTATAC
>CAYYAU010000291.1:0-2108 GCA_964469765.1 uncultured Clostridia bacterium
ATATAAATGGTAAAGCTATCTATAATCATGGTAAATTGGAATTCTGGGATTTATCTTAAAAAATGTCTAGATTCAATTTTTAAGAATAAACCAAGGTATAGTTTTGAGGTTATTGTTATTGATAATAATTCAAGTGACCAGAGTTTAAATAGAATAAAAGAATATTTCAGTAGTATAACATTAGTAAGGAACACAAAGAATATTGGATTAGCTAAAGCAAACAACCAAGGAGTAAGGTTAAGCAAAGGAAGATTTCTTTTATTTCTCAATCCAGATACTGAGATTTTACCAAATTCTTTAGATAAGATGCTTAATTACTTTGAAAATAATAAGAATATTGGTGCATTAGGACCAAAGCTTATCAATCCAAATGGCTCTATACAAACATCTTGTCATGGGTTTATCAGTTTGCTACATGTATTTTTTGAGATAAGTTCTTTAAACAGATTTTTTCCTAAGAATAGGTTTAATAAATTTGTTTTAGGAAAATTACTTGGCTCAGTCTTTAAGAATCTTTTAGCTAATTACAGAGAATATAAAAAACCAGTAAAAGTACCTGTCATTATGGGTTCTTGTTTCTTAACATCTAGAGATGTTTTTGAAAAGGTTGGCTATTTTGATGAAAATTTTTTTTTGTATCATGAAGAAAACGAGTTATGTTACAAATTGAAGAAAAAAGGGCTTGATTGTATTTATTTTCCTTATGCTAAAGTAATTCATTATAGTAAGAAATGTACTGGTAAAGTGCCGGAAAAGGTCTTTTTTGAGAAATGTAAATCTTTATTATATTTCTTTAAAAAACATTATAAAAACAAAATATTGTTTTTTAAGATTGTTTCAGTAGTTGCACTAATTGTAAATCTTAAAATTTCTTTAATTTTTGACAAAAATAAAAAGGGTTTATTAAAATCAAGGTTAAATATATTAAGATATATTCTTAAAAATTAATTCTTAGGATTCTTTGTTGAATACGCTATATCCCATTTATAATGATGTTTTTTTCTTATGAATAAATCGATTATTCCAAGTAGTCTTCCATATAACTCTAGAAGAATTGCTAGTTTAATCCAAAGAAAATGCTTAATTAGATAGGACTTATCTTTTAGTATTTGAAAAAATATTGTGCTATTGCTTACAGTAGGAACATGAAACTTATACTTTGTTTTTAATTCAAGATGTCCAGCATATATTCTTCTTCTCTGTTTTAAGAAATCTCTTATGTTTGTGGGTGTTTTATTATAAACAATAGCATCTGGGCAATACACTCTTTTGTATCCTTTTTTTGATATTATCATAGCAATACATTCTTCATCAACTGCAGAATTTGGTATCTTTTTAATTATGTTTCTAAATGCAATCATTTCTCCATATTTTGGTTGTTTAAGTGCAATTTCATGATGAAGCTTGTACATAAACTTTCCAAGAAAGGTCATAAAGTCTTTACCTTTATTTGAAGGCACAATATGACAACCTGCAATACCTGTGTTTTTATCTTTAAAAGGTTCTATAAGTTTATCAATAGTATCATCTCTTGGAAGATTATCTGCACTCTCAAGAACTATTATAGGAGATTTGGCTATTTTAATTATTAAGTTTATTGCATTTACTTTTCCACATCTTTTTCTTCTTATATTGCTTTTATTTTTTTTGACCTTTTTTGGAAATTTTTTATTATCTCATTTGTTTTATCAATACTTCCATCTGAAACAATTATAATCTCCTTTATATTTGCTTTTTTTGGTTTTATACTAATAAGTCTTTTTAATAAGTTACCAATATTTTTCTCTTCATTATATGCACATATTCCAATAGAAATGTTCATAATAAGTTAACAAGTTTCTAGTCAAGATTTTAAAATTTTCTGTTTATTAGACAGATATTATTAAGTAAAAATGTTAAGAATTTTATATTCTTCATATAGAGATTTTCTGTTTTTTAATTTTTTATAGTTGATTTTATTTATTATTATATAAGGTTCGCCAACCTTAACAATTCCTATTAGATATGGCGAACCATGATAGTGTTTTTTTCTTCCAATTAAAAAAATAATTTTTTTATTATTTTTTCTTTATTAGTAAGAAATAGTATAAAACTATTTTTCAAATCAC
>CAYYAU010000292.1:0-2103 GCA_964469765.1 uncultured Clostridia bacterium
GATAAGCAGTGTATTCCCCAGCATAGGTCTCAGGAGACTGGTATTTATCAGCTTCACCGAGCATCCCCTGGAAAGTCTGGACATGTTGCCGTTCCATATCAGCCAGATACTCAAAGACATCACGAGCTACAGCATTTCTGGTTGACCTGGTCATAATGTCGTAGAAAGCGGTTCCTCGCCGCTCAATACCAATAGCTATATTGATAAGCTCACTGCCAGAGAAAGAAATAGGCACTTCCCCAACACCTCCTTTCCGAATTTACAGAGGCAAATTTCCTGCTTCCACAGCCACCACAAAACTGGCATCTGGTGATAGCTTACTTCGCCTCTTCGGCCGCTTTCTTGAGTTCCTGGTAACTCCTGACTATCTCCGCAACAGCAGTCTCATCTTCCAGGGTGGTGAGGTCACCGATATTAGCGTCACTAGCCACCGCTTTTAGAACTCGCCGCATAATCTTACCGCTCCTTGTCTTGGGTAGCTTACCCACAAAATAAACCTCGTCAGGGGTTGCTATTGGCCCTACCACCCTCCGCATGTGTTTGGCCAGCTCTTTCTTCAGACCTGGTGAGGGACTGACCCCGTCTTTAAGCCTGACAAAGATGACGATGCTCTCACCCTTTACCGGGTGAGCTTTACTTACTACTGCTGCTTCAGCCACCTGCGGATGGGAGACAGCGGCATCCTCCAGTTCAGCAGTGCCTATCCTATGCCCGGCGACCTTGAGTATCTCATCAGCCCTTCCCAAAATCCAAAAATATCCATCCCTGTCTTTTACCGCGTAGTCACCGGTGTAATACATATCCGGGAACCGCGACCAGTAAGATTTCTTATAGCGCTCCGGGTCGCCATGGATGCCAAGGAGCATTCCTGGCCATGGCCTCTTTATTACCAGCAGACCCCTCTCCTCAGCAGGCACTGGCTTACCATCTTCATCGATTACATCAGCATCTACCCCTGGTAGTGGTAGTGTTGCCGAGCCAGGCTTCAGGGGAACGCACTCTATCCCCGGGGCAGGTGATATCATGATACCACCGGTTTCAGTCTGCCACCAGGTATCAACGATAGGACACCTCTCACCGCCTATATGCCGGTAAAACCAGAGCCATGCTTCCGGATTAATGGGCTCCCCTACGCTTCCCAATAGCTCCAGGCTGCCGAGGTCGTGCTTACTGAGCCATTCCTCACCATAACCCATAAACAGCCTGATAGCTGTCGGCGAGGTATAAAATATGGTAACTCCGTATTTTTCAATAATCTCCCACCACCTATCAACTGCAGGATAGTCTGGAGCTCCTTCATAAAGGACTATGGCCGCCCCGTGTGCCAGTGGAGCGTATACTATCGAGCTATGCCCGGTAACCCAGCCTACGTCCGCTGAACACCAGTAAACCGATTCCTCCCTAATGTCAAAGACCCATCTATAGGTAGAATAATTGTGGACAAGATAACCACCAGTACTATGGACGATCCCTTTAGGCTTGCCCGTAGTACCCGAGGTGTAAAGTATGTAGAGAGGATGGTTCGACTCTAATGGCTCAGGTTCAACAAAAGACTTTGCTTTATTAAGCAGGTCATCAAGCCAGAGATCTCTCGATGGCTTCATGCTCACCGGTACACCGGCTCTCTTGACCACAATGGTCTTCTCCACTGATGGGCACATAGCCAAGGCTTCATCCGCTATACTTTTCAGTGACACTACCTTCCCCCTCCTGAATCCTCCATCAGCGGTTACCAGCAGCTTAGCTTGCACATCGTTGACCCTATCCGCCAAAGCCTGAGCGCTGAAACCAGAAAAGATTACCGTATGGATGGCACCAATCCTGGCACATGCCAGCATGAACACCGGCAGCTCGGTGATCATCGGTAGATATAAGGCAACCTTGTCCCCTTTGCGCACTCCACAATTCTTCAAAACGGAAGCACACTTGTTAACCTCACTGAATAGCCGTGAATAGCTTAAAGCTCTATGGTCTCCCGGCTCACCTTCCCAGTATATGGCTACCTTGCTCCTTCGCCAAGTCTTAACGTGCCGATCAACACATATATGCGATGCGTTCAGTTGCCCGCCCACAAACCACCTGGCAAAAGGCGGCTCCCATTCC
>CAYYAU010000293.1:0-2102 GCA_964469765.1 uncultured Clostridia bacterium
ATAGAGAACTTTCAAAGATAGCAGGTGGTTCTAAATTGATCCCTGATATTGCAAGAAAGATATTTGGAGAACTTTAATGATAGATAGTTATCCTGTAAGAGTAAAAGTTTTTGTAGAAGGTTTAGATGTGTCTGACTTTTATTCAGGAGGTTCGGTGAATTTTAGGTTGAATGATATAGGCTCTGCTACTGTTAATCTAGAATCTCCGAATATGGAGTTTGTTATAGAAGAAGACGATTTAGAGATTATTAAAAGGATAAGAAGCGGGCATACTGCTGAAAATCCTTTTGGTAATTCAGATAGAAAGTATTTTAAAAATAAATTGTTGCCAAGATTGTTAAATCAAAAAGTAAGTTATTTAGGGGAAGATTATTATTTATACGAGTTCGGTATTTATGGTTCAATATTTCCTTATTTGTCAAATGTGAGGATTTTCGTTGAGTTTAACGGAGTTTGGTATTTAATTTTTTCTGGATTAGTTACTGGCAAGTCTTTAAGTATGGGGTTAGATGATAGTTTCGGTTTAACTTTACACTGTTCAGATGTCCTTCTTTTATTAAGAAGGAGTTTGCTAAGCACTTCATTAGCTATTTTTGAACCGACAGGAGTAAAGAACTTTTTAAAAGATATGTTTAAAGGAAAGACAGAGCAAATTCAGAGTTACTTTAGTGCTGGTTTATGGTATTCAACGAAAGTTGACTTTAGTCTTTACAAATTTGGTATTAAAGGAGATTTTATTAGTGTTATGAAAAAGATTATTTACGGAGATGTAGGAAATGCTAAAGATAATGATTATGGGGATTCAGTTAGTTACAAAGTTGACTTCCCTTTGAAGGATCGTAATTTGTTTCCTACTAGAAGAAATAGATATGCCCCCGGCTTATTTAAATTAAGTTCTATGGAGGTTGGTATAGTCAATGATGAAGGCTTTTCCTCAAAACTAAAAACAGATGCTCCTGTAAAGGTTTACGGAATAAGTGACTGGTATAGCAAAATTTCTTCATTAAAAATAGTCCCAGAAGATTTAATAAATTTAGCGGTTGTTGAGGATAGAGAATTAGTTGAAAACCTTTTTCCTAATTACGGAGAATATGATCAGGAGACAATTATAAATCTGATAGGGGTTGGAACGAGGATGAATGGGTTGTATAATGTTAGTGGTGCTGGGGGTTTAAAGATTTTACTTCCCGGTAGTTTAGAAACATCTGCTTATGATGCGATGTCTCCTGAGCGGTTTGTAAATCCTGAATTAGAATCTTACGGATTTAATTCAAGGTTACAGGCATTGAGCTATATTCTTACGAAAAGGACTGATTTTGTATATTATGCTACCCCGAAGGGAGATATTGTTATAGAATTTCCTTTTTATGATGTAGATAATTTCATAGGAAGTTTTGATAAGAGGCATAGAACAGGAGATTTTACTGATAGTGAGGATGTAAGAGATTTATCAAGCATAGCTACTTGTTCCCCTCAAATGGGGGCTACTGAGATTGAAAGTGAAGGAGGTCAAAAGGTTCTTGTTCCAATCACTCCTAATATTCAGGGTGTTTATAGCCCGAGTTTAATTGCGAAATACGGAGTAAAGATTATAAGGGCTGATTCATATTTTGGATGGGTGCCTATGAATGAAGAATCGGCAAAATCAAAAGCGGAGATTGTTTTGAGTATTGAGAATAGGAAGAAGTACTCAGCTTCGGTTTCATTAGGGTTTTTCCCAGTACTTTTCTTAAATAGACAAGTAGAGTTTATAGATATAGGGAGGGCAGGGATGGTTGAAGGTTTAAGTTTCTCAAATTTATCTACTGGATCTACCCCTAATACTACTTTGAATTTAATTTATTTAAGGCAGTGGAACGGGGAAGGTTATAAAGTCGCTTTCAATGAAAAGTTAGAAACTTTAAGTATAGATTATGGTAAATTTTTTGATGAGGGGCAGAGAGCAGAAGAACAGGTTAGTAAGGATAAGAAAGAGATTATAAAAAAGAAAAAGAAAAAATTTGGTGGATTTGGCGGTGGAAAATTTGGAGGAAAAGGTGCTGGTGGTAGCTGGGAAGAATGGGAAGGGCCTATTGATCCAGAGGTATTATAATGTTATATGA
>CAYYAU010000294.1:0-2096 GCA_964469765.1 uncultured Clostridia bacterium
TACTTTATTTTTATTAAGATTAATGTGGACTTTTAATAAATTTGATGATATTTACCTATTAACCAGTGGAGCAGCAGGAACCAAGGTATTACCTGTTCTTACCTACGAATTTAGTTTTGGAATGAATAACTTTGGTTTAGGTTCAGCTACCTCAATGTTTTTGTTTATTATCCTCGGTGTCTTTATGATATTTTATGTAAAATATATCTTGGAGTGGTAGTAGCATCTATTTGAAGTTTAATATTTTATAAAGGATAGGAGTTAAATAGAAGATGGTGAAAGGAAAAATACCTTTTGGAAAAACTGTAATTTTTGGTAGTATTATTCTATTTTTAATTGTAATTCTTTTCCCCTTTTATTGGATGGTAATTTCATCAATGAAAGGATTTTCTGAATTATTTGCCTATCCTCCCAAATTTTTACCAGAAAGTTTTAATTTAAGGGCTTATTGGCAGGTATTATTTGAAGAAGGATTTGTTTTATATCTTAAAAATAGTTTTTACGTAGCCTTATTTACAGCTATTTTAAATCTAATATTGGCTTGCTTAGGGGCCTATGCTATAGCTCGATTAAGATTTAAAGGTAAGGCCATTATGATGAGATCTATCCTTTTAGTATATATGTTTCCCGGAATATTGCTAGTAATTCCTTTGTTTGCTGTGTTATCAAAAATAGGATTTATAGATAATTTAACCGGGTTAATAGTTACTTATTTAGCACAAACTTTACCTGTTTCCCTTTATATGTTATCAGCTTATTTTCGTACTATTCCTGAAGAGATTGAAGAGGCAGGTTTAGTAGACGGCTGTAGTAGGTTAGGGGTCATAAGCAAGATAACCCTGCCTCTTTCGGTGCCAGCTATGGCTTCAGTAGGAATATATACTTTTATGATAGCCTGGAACGAGTTTTTATATGCTTTAGTATTTTTATATGATTCTAATAAATTCACTATGCCATTAGGGTTGGTAAGACTTTATCAGTCCTATCATACTTCGTGGGATCTGGTAATGGCTGCTTCGGTAATAATTACTGTTCCTATAGTCGTCTTGTTTTTAGCCTTTGAAAAGTACTTAGAACAAGGTTTAGTTGCAGGTGGAGTGAAAGGTTAAAGAATGACTAATATAGGCATCTGTCACTTTAGAGTTGGATTGATGGATGGAGTATCATTAGAGATAAATAAATGGAAGAAAGTTTTAGAAGAGATAGAACATAAAGTTTACCTTCTTGCTGGCGAGACTTCAATTTCAGATGCTACCATTATTCCCAAACTTCGTTTAGATCATCCAGAGATAAGAAAGATTTACTATAATGCATTTTGTTCGCTTAAAGATTTTAATTCTGAAAAAGAATTTACTCAAGAAGTATATAAAATAGCTGGTCAAATAGAGGAAGAAATTTCTTTATTATTTATTAAAAAATATTCTATTGATATATTGGATATCGAAAATATTTGGTCCCTTCCCTTAAATATCCCTGCTACTATTGCCTTTTATAGAATAGCAAAAGTAGCAGGTATTAGAGTGATAGCTCACCATCATGATTTTTTCTGGGAAAGAGTCAATTATAGTAATCCCACTTGTAAAACAGTAAAAGATATTCTTACATTTTATTTCCCTCCTAAAGATAATCAGACAAAACATATAGTTATAAATAGTATTGCGCAGGATGAATTGGAAAAAAGAAGAGGGATTAAGGCAGTGGTGATTCCCAATGTTTTTGATTTTGAGGAGACTAGTTGGAAGGTTGATGATTATAACCGTGATTTTAAGAAATCCCTGGGAATTAACTCGAAAGATATTATCATTCTTCAGGCAACTCGAATTGTAGCTCGAAAAGGTATCGAGTTAGCTCTCGATTTAGTTAAAGAATTAGCCAGACCCGAAAATTTATTATTATTAAAAGAAAAGGGATTTTATAATAAAAGAGAAATAGATGAAAAGAGCAAAGTTGTTTTAGTGCTTCCCAATTTAATAGAGGATTGGAAGTATTTTGAATTATTGAAAGAAAAGATTAATAAAGAAAAGATCAATGCATTGTTTATAAGTGATATAGTCAATAGTGAAAGAAAGGTGAAAAATAACAAGAAGATTTATTCT
>CAYYAU010000295.1:0-2073 GCA_964469765.1 uncultured Clostridia bacterium
TATTTCTTTAGCAGTTATTCTATTTATATCAATACCAAGCTGTCTTAACATTTCAAAAATCTTTTTTCTTTCATCTTCTCGTTTGCGACCTATTTCCTCTAAAATATCCGATTGGTAATGAATACCCAAAAACATTCCAACTGCGGATTCCCATCCTCCTAATATATAGAAAATTTTAGTGGCATATTGAGCCAACTGGTGGTCAAAACGATATACTTCCTTAATCCGTGAATAGGGAATTAAATCTCCTTTGTTCTGTGTATAAAGCCTTTCCATTCTATTCCTGAAAAATTCAAGAATTTCTAAAAGTTTGGAATGCTTTTTTATATCTGACCAACAACCCTTAACAAATTCATTCCAATATTTCTTGTTTGTTACAGAAATGGGCCATTTAAAATGTTTCCGTTTTTTTAGAGATTCTTCTTGAGAAGAATCTACTTCCCCTACTAAATTCCAAAAGGCTTGTTTTCCTTCTTTTTTATTATCTCTTTGAAACAAAATACGTATCATCCCAATACTGAAATCTTTTTCTAAAAACTCTTCAATAATTCTTTTTAATCTATTAAGTTGTGCTGAAGTTATATCATCAAGATTTACCCCAAATATTTGAGGAATTTCTTTAACAAATCTTTTTTTTCTTTGTTCAAAGGAGGATTTTATATTAGAAATAGATATTGATTTAACTTTCCATTTTGATCTCAATTGTTTAAACTCATTTGCTCGTTTTTTCTGAAGTTTCCCGTTTAAACTTAATGAAACATTATCACCAACTGTTGGAATGATAATATCTCCCTTAAAAATTCTTATATAACGCAAATCATCAGCAATTGATTCTTTTGCTATCTCATCGCCATGTACTAATATTACCTGTTTGGGGTTAATAGCTTTTATAAATTCTACAAGCTCATTATGGTCAGCATGAGCACTAAAAGTAATATGAAAAACTTTGGCTTTGATAGGAATTTCTTTTCCATTTATTGTGATACTTTTATTTTCTTTTTGGTTGATTAATCTTCTTCCAAGAGTCCCTTCAGCCTGATAACTAACAAGAATTAACACATTTTTAGAATTGGACAAAATTTTTGGAGCATAATAAAAAGCCGAGAGAGAATGTTCTAACAGCATTCCTGAAGAGCTAACGATAATACACGGTTGGTTCACTATACTTGTACGAGAGTTACTGTCTCTTACCCAATTTATATTGCTTTGTTTGGCTAAAAGATATTGTATGTCTGACTGTGAATCCTTGGGCATCAATTTAGAGTATTTAAAATCTATCTCCATTATTCTTTTTGATAACCCATCAATATAAACAGGTAAACTCTTTGGTAGTTTTCCTGTCCTTTTGTAATGTGCTAAAATTAATACTATCTCTGAAGAACGACCTAATGCAAAGGCGGGAATTAAAACCGTTCCTTTTTTTTCATATGTTTCTCTTATGATATCAATAAGTTTTTCTTCTTTCTCTTGTCTTGTTTTTTCATGAAGTCTTCCTCCATATGTAGATTCAATAATGAGAGTATCAATTGGAATATCTGGATATTGTATTCTACTAACACTGCGCATTTTCTCCCCTGACAAATCACCAGTATAAAAAATATTTCCGTAAGGTGTGGCTATAGTAATAGCATTTGCCTCTAATAAATGGCCAGCATAAAGAAAGGAAACTTTTATTTCATTATTAATCTTATAAAATTGTTTTATTTTTACTGTTTTAATGTTTCTTATTGTTTTTCTTATTCGGTTATGAACCACCTTTTCTATTTCTTTTAAATTAAGTGCAGGCGAATCCTCAAGTAATTCTATGCCTCTATTCTTATAGACCAAAACACGGCCTTTAATAGCAGATTTATGCTTTAATTGGGCCTTTATTTTATCAATTACTGGTGTAGTTGTATATATAGGAACATCACCAAAACGCGATATTACCTCTGGTAAGCACCCTATATGGTCCATATGTGAATGACTAATAAGAACAAAATCTATCCCATCATCAATTAAGTCAAACCGTGGAATAAATGGTTTATCATCTTTAATTTCTTGACCAACATCAAGAAGAAAACGTGTATAACC
>CAYYAU010000296.1:0-2071 GCA_964469765.1 uncultured Clostridia bacterium
AAGCGGGACTAGCTCGCCGCGAATCATCACCATTTCGCCTCTGGTCTGCACGGACGAGAGCTGCTCGGCACCCGGCCTGAGGCTTTGTACAATCGAATTTATCGGGATAATATAACGTTCGCTTCCTACCCTGATGACCTGACCATCAATTATCGCCAGTGTCAATGGTAAGCGCATGGTAAAAATGGTTCCTTCTCCAGGTGTTGAGCTGATATCGATTCTGCCACGCAGTAACTCAATGTTCCTTCTGACGACATCCATCCCTACCCCACGGCCGGATATGTTCGTTATCCTCTGAGCAGTTGAAAGGCCCGCGTGAAAAATCAGCCTGAAAACCTCATCATCGGTTAGCTGTTGGTCTGGTTCGACGATGCCGCTGTCAATAGCCTTTTTCAAAATACGCTCTCTGTCGAGCCCTCTGCCATCATCTTCGGCCTCTATTACAATATTACCAGCCTGGTGGAATGCGCGCAGTTCAATCCGCCCGGTTGGGTTTTTTCCGGCATTGGTACGCTCCTGCGGCGATTCAATACCATGATCGACGCAGTTACGTACCATATGCACCAGAGGATCGGCAATCTTATCAACGATACTACGGTCAAGCTCTGTTTCCTCACCGGAGGTAATGAAGTTTATGTTTTTGCCTGCTTTATGTGCAAGGTCGCGGACCAGTCTGGCCATCTTTTGAAATACGCCAGCGATAGGAATCATCCGCATTGACATTGACAATTCCTGCAACTCACGGACGATTTTACTCTGATGGGCCACCTTACGACCTAACTGGTGCTCAACCGTTAGATTCGTCTTTACCTCCTCGGCGACCATTAGCTGGGCAATCACCAGCTCACCCACCATATTTATCAGATTGTCGAGTCGAGCGGTGCTGACCTTTATCTTCTCATCGCCAGAATAGGTTTTAGCTTTTGAGGCTGATTGCCTCGTTTTAGATGAACCTTCAGCAGCTAAAATCTCATCCAGCTGTTTATCGTTTTCGTCAGATTGGGGTGCTTCAAAAGCATTAGAAGCAGTTTGAGCAGGACAGCCCGCCTCGACAGCGTCTTGTAAACCAGCGGTTGCCTCCGCTGCCATTTTCAATTTAGTCAATAGCTGTGGCAGGTGTTCTGGTGTTAAGACGGGTCTGCCGGCCTCTACCGATTCCTTTAACCCATCAATCATCTTTTTCAACATATCTATCGATTCAAAGATAACATCCATACCTGCGCCAGCAAGAGTAAGTCGGCCCTTACGGGCAAGGTCGAGTAGATTTTCCGCCGAGTGTGCCAGTGCATCTATCTCAGCAAGATTCAAAAAGCCGGCTATGCCCTTTATAGTATGAAATGACCGGAATATCAGGTTAAGCGTTTCTTTATCATCTGGTTTATTCTCGAGCTCAAGCAATCCTGATTCAGCTGACTCAATGTGCTCACACGATTCACTGATAAAATCCAATATCAATGGGACATCTTCTTCAGAAATAACCGTTTGCTGCGGTGTGATTGTGGTGGGGGTGGATAGTTCTGTTTCTGAAGACTTTGAACCAGCTGTTTCGTAAGACCGGCTGATTTGCTCAATAAGAGCTTGAATGGTCGAGATTGTGCTCGATACCATCTTAATTAACTCGGCGGTATCTTCGGTTTCCTGCTGAAGTATTTTCTGCAACAGCTCGACCGCATCTGAAGTTGCGCCTCTGGCCTGTTCAAGAAGCTGGACCGGGCCATCACTCATGTCCTCGATGGTACACTTGATTTGGTCGAGAACCGTCTGCAGATTCTCAGCCTCCGACGGGTCTGCCGGAGTTAGCATATTTATGCTGCAAGCCGCCTGCTCAACAAGCGCTATAAGTCTATCGCTATTTTGCATCTTGCACTTTTTTTCATCAATCTATAAATCTGACTGTATAAATACGGGTCTCTGTGATATCCTGCCCTTGCGAGGAGCGTCCGTATTGTTATTTAGTGCTTTGCTGAGAATATCAAATACTGTTACTAAGCCCTGCACTTTACCCTGCCCATCTACCACCGGCAGACACCTGCCGCCAAATTGACACATACTGTCTACTATTACTGCAAGT
>CAYYAU010000297.1:0-2068 GCA_964469765.1 uncultured Clostridia bacterium
AATTAAAGGTAAAAAATACCCTGTGGTCGCTGATATTACTCAAATATTTATAGAAGAAGGCTTTAAATATAGAGAAAGAATCATTTGGATTAAGCCCGAAGGATATATACGAATAAGCAGAAGAAGCGGAGTTTTATTACAACATCCCTATCCCATGTATTATTATCCAGACAATATTCAAGAATCTATACTAATTTTCCAAAATGGCGAATTTGACTATAAAAAAGTTCCAAAACAATTAAAAGAAGAATCAAAGATTGAAATCCGAAAATTTCAAGAAGAAAAATGGTATCTTAATGTATGGCAGATTACCAATGTTTTGCCGGTTAATAACAGGCTGGAGAAAGGGATCGCTGCTTTTCCTGAAGAAATACCTTATAGACTTATAAAGTTATTTTCTTTTAAAGGTGAGGTAGTTTTAGACCCATTCACCGGCTCTGGAACAACCCTGAAAGTAGCGGTTGAATTAGAAAGAAAAGCGGTGGGCTATGAAATCGATATTGAACTTTTGGATGTTGTAAGAAAAAAACTAAATTTAGATTCTCTGCGTTTGATCGGGAGCAATTCAGAATTCGAAATAATTGTTAGAGAGGACATAAGGCGTCTGAGAACCCAACTTCAAGAAAGGGTAGCAAATAATAACAGGAGAAGATAACAATTATGAAAATCTGCGCGGAGATAAAAGGGATAAAATATAAACCTTTCCTTTGTAAACATTTGAATGTTTATAATATTGATGAATTGGAAAAAGCTTTATCAAAAAGGGCAAGTTTTATACTTACGATTGATTGTAAGAACAAGATAGCAGTAAGCCGGTGGGTATCCCCAAAAAGAACTAGATCTTATCCATACGGAAGAGTTTATGATACGCTAAGTTTTACAGGAAAAAAAGTAACAATAATACCAATAATGAAAGACGAGGGGAGAGGTGAAAATAAAAAAGGGTGTAAAGGAGATAGAGATTTTCTTCAATGGGATACAATTTCTTTAATGAGCTTGTTAGGAATTTATGTCATAATTGCCTATTATGTTAAAGCAGAAAGGAAAAATGGATGTAGAAACCGAATTACTAACCAGAAGTTTGATGTTAATTATATAAAAAAAGAAATATTAAATTTGCAGTCTTATCAGTCTGATGCATTGCATTGGAATTTAGAGCAGATAGGTAAAATTGGACAAATAGCTGAAAGCTCTTTCTCTGCTTACAAAAGAATATCAGAAGAGATGGGAATAGAAATGCATTCTATGGAATCTGCTAGAAAGAGAATTGAAGAGCTTAAAAAAGGTAGAGAAAAATTTATGGAATTATCGAGGGGACTCTCTCGCAAAGCGCAAAAAAGGGAAAGTATAACTAGACAACCTAAAGAAAAATTAGAAGGTTCGAAAGGTACAATTACTATAAAGAACTATTTAGGTGGAGAATATTATTTTACCTGTGATGAAGTAGAAAAGCATTGCTTTAATTTATATCTAATAGAAGGAAAACATACAAGGAAAGGTGCTTTACCATCTGAAGAAGATATAAAAGACGGGCTAATAAAAATGATACTTTTTGTAAATCTGAAAAATGTTAAGGTAGATAATAAGAAATACCGTGCGGTTCCTATTTTAAAATTAACAACTGCTAGAAATGAATTGAATACTTCAAAATTGGAGTTACTTATAAAAGAGGCAAAATTTAATGGATTTAAAATTAAAATAAATGATAAATTTATTGTATAGCAAGAAGATATTAAAATGACATATCATCAGAATGGCACAGGGAACAGTAACGCATAGTAGAGAAACTTTTATCGGAAAAATTAACCAATGAGAAAAACTGGTTTTCTATTGTTTAGTTGATGAAATAAAAACATTTTGATCTGGGTTGAAAAAATATACTGAAAAAAATAGGATTCCCGGCTGTTAAACTCTCCCAGCAATTTGAAGCCTTCCCGGAGCCCCGCAAAGAAATCGAAGAAAAAGCATTTTTAACCATACCCCCATTTAGAATTCTTCCCTTTAATTTGCAACTAGATTTCTGACCTGCTAGGATTTTTAAGATGGCGGTTCGGATTGAAGTAAAGTT
>CAYYAU010000298.1:0-2046 GCA_964469765.1 uncultured Clostridia bacterium
TTGTTCTGGTAATCGCTACTCGGATGTCCATAAGACGGGTTGTAACAATGGCATAGGTGATTACTAATGGATAAATAAAGACAAAAAACATACCCCAGGGATATATATTTATATTGAACACCGGCAAAAATGTGTGACTCCCCCCTAGAAAACCAATAGTAGAAGCAACAATTATATATTTAATTTGGGTTTTAAATATGCCGACTGTTTTTTTATAATATTTGATTAACAAGAAAAAGGAATAAATCACAAAAATAGTAAATACAAGGGGAAAGATACCATATAAATAGCTAGGAACGGTATAATAATTAAATACCACTTTGGGGATAACATCTTTTACTACTACCTTTATGAAATTCAATAATACTAAAACAGTAGAAATTATATATGCAAATATGAGATGAAGCTTTTTTTCTTTCTGAAGAGACAAAAAAGATACAATGAAATGGAAATAAGTAGCTGGTATAAAAAGACACCCTAAATAATGAATCCTGCACCAAGTAAAAGCCAATGTTTTATTTCTACTTATAACCATTAACCCTAATCCGAAACTCCATAAGAATACAGAGAAACTTAATAAGAACCATGATTTTCCTATAGCATCTTTCCTTTTTAAAAAAACCAAAAAACCAGGAATGATAGCTGACAATGCCGCAAGCATACAGAAAATTGTAAACAGTAAATTCATTTTTTAACCTCTCGTAATATTCTAAAATGCTTTGTAAAGATCCCTGTTAATAATGATATAGCTATACCAAGTTCTCCCGCCAAAGCACTTGCACATATAATTTCAGAAAACTTCATCACGCCGTCTTTTCCATAACAACCCAACAATTCCAAACACTCTTTTTGAGTTTCCAGTGAAGTCCCTCCTCCTATAGTGCCAACAAGAAGATTTGGTAAATAAAGAGTTAAATATAGCGTATCAGCGTTTAATATTTTACTAGTGGCTATGGCTATACTTGAATTAACTACATGAGCAATATCTTGTCCACATGCAGTAAAAATAGCAGCTATTAAATTTGCTACATGAGCATTAATTCCTATCATCCATGAATAAGAACTTATCAAAAGAGTAGAATTATAATATTTATTAATTTCATTTATATCAATATTTATATTCAATAATTTTAAGATTTTATTTGTAATTATTCCTTCTGCAAATACCTCCTTTCCGTAACCTTCTATAAAATTATAAGAAGAAACCTTTTTATCGGAAGAAAAATTAGATCGTAAATAAAATCTCTTAACAAATGTTTCTGTTTTTATAAACTTACATGCCTCTTCTGTAGCTATATTAACCATATTTGCTCCCATGGCATCTTTCGTAAAATACCTAAAAATCAATATCACCCCTTCCCCTGTAATCTTAGGAATAATGGATAACAATTTCCCATGAGATGTGGTTTTTTCAGCCACATTTTTAATATCTTCAAAATTATTTTTAACCCATTTGATAAATTTCTTCATTTTTCCTATGCTATTTATCACAAAGAGAGGAGAAATATGTATTTCGTTTTTCAAAACTAATGTTTTTACTCCACCTGATAAACTTAGTAATTTCATTCCTAGTTGGTAATTACTTACCAAAGATTTTTCTGTAGTTGCCATTGGTATATAAAATTCTCCTTTTGTATATTCTCCATGTATTTTCAACGGTCCTGCTACACCTACAGGTATTTGTACGCAACCGATTAAATTTTCTATATTCTTTCTTAGGTTATCTATATTCAAAGAAAACTCGGATATGTGTCTCAAAGATATCTTATATTTTTTCTCTAACCAATTTATTCTCTTTTTTAAATGGTCCTTAGTATATATTTGAGATTGGGGAAAAGTATTTTTTCTTTTCATGAAACACCTCTCTTTTTAATTTTAATATTATAGATATAGTTTATTACTTTTTTAACTGTACTAAGGTGAGAAAATTTGTTTTGAGGAATTTCTATACATAGCTGTTCTTTTAACTCAAATTGTAATTCTAAAGCACAAAAAGAGTCCATCCCTAAATCATCCACAAGATGGGATTCTAATGTTATCTTATTA
>CAYYAU010000299.1:0-2043 GCA_964469765.1 uncultured Clostridia bacterium
TTGCAATTCCTACTTCATTTTCACCAATACGGTCTTTTTTGAATTTAGGTATACCTAAATATTTATAAATTTTCTTTGGTGTAATTCTTATTTTAAAGTTTCTCTTATGTTTTTTTGTTATTTCTTTTGCCACCTTCCTACATACATTTGCAATCTCTCTTTCCAGATTTCTAACGCCTGCTTCCTGTGTATATTCGTTAATTATTATATTAATACAGCTCTGGGAAATAGTGATATTCTTTAATTTCAGACCATTTTCTCTTATCTGTTTAGGAATCAAAAACTGCTGAGCAATTCTAACCTTTTCATAAGTGGTATATCCTGGAAACTCAATTATCTCCATCCTATCTGCTAATGATGGCGGTATTGTGTATAAAGTGTTTGCTGTTGTAATAAACATCACATCAGAAAGATCAAATGTAACCTCCAAATAATGATCAGAAAAGTTACAGTTCTGTTCAGGGTCTAACACCTCAAGTAATGCGGCAGCGGGATCGCCTCTAAAATCCTGTCCCATTTTGTCAACCTCATCTAATAGAAACACAGGATTTTTACTCTTTACTTTAGCAATTGACTGAATAATTCTACCAGGAAGGGCCCCAATATATGTCCGTCTATGTCCTCGAATTTCAGCCTCATCTCTTATCCCTCCCAAAGATATCCGTGTAAAGTTTCTACCTAAAGAGCGAGCAATAGACCTAGCAAATGATGTTTTTCCTGTTCCAGGGGGTCCTACGAAACATAGAATAGGCCCTTTTAATTTTTTTGTTAATTTACAGACCGCCAAATATTCAAGGACCCTTTGTTTAGCCTTTTGTAAACCATAATGATCTTGATTTAGAATTTTTGCAGCACGTTGAATATCCAATTTATCCTTAGTTTTCTTATCCCAAGGAAGACGAATCAACCAATCCAAATAAGTTCTTACTACTGTTGCCTCTGGAGAAAAAGGCATCATATTTTCTAATCGCATAACCTCTTTCTCAGCTTGTTTCCTTGCTTCTTCTGTCATGCCTGCTTCTTTTATTTTCTTTTTCAACTCTTCTATTTCCTGAAATGTCTCATCGGTTTCTTTTAACTCCTTTTTTATAGCTTTCATTTGTTCATGGAGATAATACTCCTTTTGAGTTTTCTCTACCTGGTCACGAATTCTTCCTTGGATCTTTTTTTCCAAAGCCAAAATATTATTCTCCTCAGTAAGAACCTTAGCAAGTTCTAATAGCCGTTTGTGAGGATCGAATATTTCTAAAATCTGTTGTTGTTTATCCACCTTCAATAAAATATGAGCTGATATCACATCTGCTAATCTCGAGGGGTCATCAATGTTAGTAATAGATACAATGATTTCTAAAGGTATCTGCCGATTCAGTTTTACATATTCTTCAAATAACGTTATAACATTGCGCATTAATGCTTCTATTTCTTTATTAATTGCTCGTTTTGTTTCATAATATTTTACCTTTACTTCAAAAAAGTCAGCCTGCAAGAGATACTCCTTTATCTCAGCTCTCTTTAAGCCCTCAACCAAAAGTTTGATTGTTCCATCAGGCATTTTTAAAAGCTGCATTACTTCAGCAACTGTGCCAATTCTATAGATATCTTCAGGTAAGGGATTTTCAACCTGGATTTTCTTCTGAGCAGATAAAAGAATAAGTCTATCCCTTTTCATAGCTTCTTCCAATGCTTTAATGGATTTATGTCTTCCCACTGCAAGTGGTAAAACCATATAAGGGAAAATAACAATATCCCTTACTGGAAGGAGAGGAAGAATATCAGGAAAATGAATCTGTTTTTTACTCTTATCAGTCAGTATCATTTTAATACCTCTTTTTTATAAATTTATTTTCTCTTTTCAATGACTTCATCAACAAGACCGTATTTTTTTGCTTCTTCTGCTGACATAAAGAAGTCTCTTTCTGTATCCTTCTCTATTCTTTCCAATGGCTGTCCTGTATGCTTTGCTAAAATCTCATTCATTCTTTTTTTCATTCTCATTATCTCTTTTGCTTGAATACCAATATCTGTTGCTTGACCTTGGACGCC
>CAYYAU010000300.1:0-2039 GCA_964469765.1 uncultured Clostridia bacterium
CCTCCCTTCTATTACGCACTCTTCTTCTCAATTATACAATCTTTAACTAATTTATACATATCAGCTGTCACATCACAATATAAGTATAGCCCAGCATAAAGCCCGCACATAAAGTGTGCGAGTTTCAAATCTTTAACAGAAGCCAAAGTAGAAACGAAATCCTGTAACGATTTATATTTCCAATATTTCTCTTTAATCTTCTCTTGAATACTCATCATACAACACCTTAAACGATGGTCGCATTTACTACATTTAAAAACATACTGGCCAACTTCGAAGTCTTGTATACTCATAATTTACTCTTTAAAAGATTTAACAATTTTATATAACTTAGGATAACTCATTTCTAAAACTCTTAAGTATTCTTCATATAAGTCGCGAGAAAACGCTTTAGATTCAGATACTAATTCGAGAGTTCTTTCTATTCCAAAAACCTTCAAAGTTTCTCTGATATTATCTTCTAAAATTACTTCGGTTACTTTGTGTACATCCTCTTGTTTAATAGTCAAACTTCCTTGAGTTAAACAAATAGGACACTCATTAGGTTGATTCATTTCACTTTCTAACCTCTCACCTTCCCATCCACATTTTTGGCAATATACTTTAAATATTCTCATTTATTTACCTCCTACTAAATAATACCTTTTAATATCAATTTCATTAAAGTTCTTTTATATTGTTTTATTACTTCTTTTGTTAATTCTTGTTTATATGGTTTTCTTACATCAAAGAAATTTACATTTAGGAGGCGTCCAGTCTCAGTTATATTATCTCTATTAATATGACAATGTGTTATTGACCGAGGAGATATCCTTACTACAATTATAAACTTACTTTCTCCCTTAAAAACTGGTTTAGTTTGAACTAATAAGTCTCCTGGTTTTAATATTTTAACTGCTTCTTCTACAGAAATATTTTTATTCATTTTCTTTTTTTAATCTTTATTAGTTTTCCAAAAGGTGGTTTATTTTCATAATTACCTGTAGAAGTACAAACCCAAATTACCTCATATCCCTTGGGGTTACACTTATCAAAATCACAATATAAATCTGTAAAATAAATTAACAAATCAACTTCTACTTTTTTGTTTAATAAATCAAATACAGGTTTATAATCAGTTCCACCTCTTCCTTTAAATTTAGTATCTATTTTTGAATAAGGTTTTAATTCATATTCCTTTTGTATGATAGCATCACATTCAATAATGTTAATTGTAGCTTTATAAGAATTCATTATACCCTTAATTTCACTTATAAACTCTTTAAACTCTTCAGGACTTACAGAACCACTAGTATCAATTGCTACTGCTATTTTAATAGTCCTCTTAGATACCTTTCCTTTAAAATCTTCTCCTAATCGTCTGTTAGGTCTTTTCCATGAGCTTCTAAATCCTGTTTTAACTGTAGTACCTACATACTGTCTTAAGAGAGTTTTCCATGAAATTGTAGGTGGCGCTAACAATTTTTCTATTTGTTCTTCTAGTTGACCAGGTAAATGTCCTCTACTTTTTTGACTTTGTTGATAGGCTTCTCTGACTGCTTGTTTTAATATTTCCTTAGCTAAACTATCATTAGATGAATTTTTCCATTTTTCGTGACTATCTACTTGTTTGCCTACATTTTTCCCTTTATATGTAACTTCTCTATTAGAATCTTGCTGATTTTGATTAGACTTACCAGACCCTTCCATATGTATAAACTTTGCATTTTTAACCAACTTATTGTAATAAAATTCAGCATCCTTTCGAGGAGGTAAATTAAACTTATCAGGAGTAAGAAACTTAGAAGCATCTAAATCAGAAATATACTGATTTATCGCTATATCTGTAGCTAAGTTATATATCGTTGGCATGCGGTTATACAACTTCGAGCGCAACACATGTTCATACACTAAATGTAAAAGCTCATGTTCCAAAATAGCACATATTCTCAACAGCTTCATTTTAGGGTTCTCTTCTTCATCATATTGTCTTTGTAAAAATGACGGGTTATAAAACAATTTAATCTGACCATTTTCTATAGTTACTCCTGCTGTAGGAA
>CAYYAU010000301.1:0-2033 GCA_964469765.1 uncultured Clostridia bacterium
CCCCAAACACTGTTGTTCTGGTAATCGCTACTCGGATGTCCATAAGACGGGTTGTAACAATGGCATAAACCATAATCATTACATATACTCCTATTGCATAAGCACCAAAAGGATAAAGAGGGAAAATTCTAATATTAACAGTAATTAAGAAGTTATCTAATCCTCCAGCATATCCTATTATAGAACCTATTAATAAATATTTTATTTGTTCTCTTTTTATTCCACTGGATTTTCTAAATGCATTATATAATTTTATAGTTGCATAAATAACACAAAAAACAAAAAATAAAAAATAAATATAGTACAATTTTCCAGGTATATTGTACCAATATTCATTAGTATATCCCATTCCTTTAGTAAATAATGATGAACCAGAAAAATTAAGAGATACAAATATAAATCCAATTAAATAAAAGAAAAACAATGTTTTTTTATATTTTTTTTGTAAAATATCCAAATAAATGAAAACAAAGTGTAGATATAAAATAGGTATAAAAATAGCTCCAAGGTGAAGAAAATGATTCCACTGGAGAGCTAATGATTCACTGATATTTGGAGAATGTTGATAAACACAAAATGACCAAACAGCAATTGAAAAAGAATAAAGGGCAAATATTCTATATGCAATTTTTTTCCATCTTCCTTGAATTAAAACAAAAACTCCTAAAATAAAAATTACAATTGAAGTAATTAAACCAGAAATTAAAAAATGATTCATTTTTTAATCTTTAACTATCATGTTTTTTTACGACTAATACAGTATTTTTTCCACCAAACCCAAAAGTTTCAACTAAAATATTTTTTACTTTCTTCTTTCTATATTTATTTGGAACATAATCTAAATCACACATTGAGTCAGGTTCTTCATAATTTATAGTAGGGAATAAAATATCTTTTTTTAAAGCTATAATTCCTCCTGCTAATTGGAAACAGCCACTTGCACCAAAAGGCTGTCCTGTCATCGATTTAAGAGAAGCTACCGGAATTTTATATGCATCCATACCAAATACTTTTTTTATTGCATTTGTTTCAGATATATCAGCAGTATATGTCCCAATCCCAAAAGCACAAATAAAATCAATTTCAGAAGTTTTACATTTTGCCTCATCTATTGCCAATTTTATTGCTCTAGCTGCTTGTATTCCTTTATTTTCAGGTTCTACTATATGATATGCATCACAAGTTTCTCCCCAACCTACAATCTCTCCATAAATGTTCGCTCCTCTTTTCAAAGCTCCCTCTAACTCTTCCAAAACAAACATCGCGGCCCCTTCCGAGACTACTAAACCATCTCTATTTTTCTCAAATGGCCGAGAGGCCTTTTCTGGATCTTTGTTTCTTTTACTCATATTTCTACCAGCACAAAGAGCTGCAAAAATAGCAGGCACTAAAGGAGCCTCTGTACCGCCGGTAATTGCCTTGTTTATAATACCTTTCTTTATCATTTCAAAAGCACGAGCAATAGCAGCAAGGCCTGAAGAACAACCTATCGAGATTGTTTCGCTCAAACCTTTTAAATTAAAGAATAATGATACTTCTGTAGAACAAGCATTTGGATATACAGCAGTTGATGTAAAAGTATTTACTTTAGAATAACCAAACTCCAAAAATTTTACATGCTCATTATATATCCATCCCTGTCCTCCAATCGATGTGCCTATAATTACACCTATTTTCTCTTTATTTTCTTTGTTTAAATTTAAACCCGAATCTTCTATTGCCATTTTAGTAGATGCTACTGCAAATTGAGCAGATCTATCCATTCTTCTTATTTTTTTAGCTGGTATAAAATCAATAGGAACAAAATCATCTACTTCTCCCCCAATTTGTGTAGGAAAATTAGATGGATCAAATCTTGTAATTCTTTTTATCCCGGATTTTCCATTTTTTATTGCTTTCCAAAAGTCTTCTTTCCCTATACCATTTGGGGCAATAATACCAATCCCAGTAATAACTACCCTCTTACAGAAAATAGGCATTTTTTCCATTATTATTTTCTTCCTTTATAATAAACAAACATCTTCCAAAAATCA
>CAYYAU010000302.1:0-2015 GCA_964469765.1 uncultured Clostridia bacterium
AGGCGCCATCTTCACTTCTGGAAAAATTGATGTCTGAGCCCGAAGGGCGAGTTTCAATTTTTCTGTATTGCTAAGCCTGAAATTTTTTAGCGTTAAAAAATTTATTCAGATTTAAGAAAATTTATTTTTCTGCTTCCTCTTTACTTTCTTCCTTCCTCTAACTGCTTCTGATACTTAGCAATTAAAGGTTGAGCAACATATGCCGGAACTTCTTCATAATAAGAAAATTTTACATTATAATACCCACTACCTCTTGTCATTGACCTCAGATCTGTCCCATAAGTATGAAGTTCTGCTTGAGGTATATATGCCTTTATTACTCTCTTACTACCTGTTGTTTCCATACCCATAACCCTTGCTCTTCTACTATTTAAATCACCCATAACTGCTCCTGTATACTCATCTGGGACATACACCTCTATCTCCATAATCGGCTCAAGAATACAGGGTGACGCATTAGAAACTGCCTTTTTTAAAGCCATACTTCCAGCAATCTCAAAGGCTAAGTTAGATGAATCAACCTCATGAAAACTTCCATCAAACAAAGTAACCTTTAAATCCACTACAGGGTAGCCTGCGACTATTCCTTTTTCCATTGTATTCTTAACACCCTTTTCAACCGCAGGAATATATTGACTTGGAATTGCTCCGCCGAATATCTTGTTAATAAATTCAAATCCCTTCCCTCTTTCAAGAGGTTCTATCCGAATCCAACAGTCACCATACTGACCCCTTCCCCCTGTTTGTCTTTTATATTTTCCCTGTGCTTCTGCATTCCCTTTTATTGTCTCTTTATATGCTATCTTGGGAGCCCTAAGTTCAATCTCTCCTCCATATCTATTCCTGGCTCTTTGAACCATAATCTCAAGCTGAAGACTTCCCATTCCCGTAAGTACCATTTCTTTTGTTTCTTTATTCATTGAAAACCTCAGTGTTGGGTCCTCCTTAATTAATGAAGATAATGCATTAGCAACCTTTTCTTCCTCTCCTTTTGATTTAGGATATACAGCCATCTCAAAAACAGGTGTTGGAAAATCTATTGGCTCAATTATGCTTGAGTTTTTTGAATCAGAAAGGGTGTCATTTGTTTCTGTGGTTTTTAACTTCACTAATGTCACTATATCTCCAGCAATAACCTCGTTTGTATCCTTTCTTTCTTTTCCTTGCAAAAAAGCAATCTGTCCAATCCTTTCGGTCATCTTTTTGTTCACATTAAGAATATCTGTCTTTGGAGATAATTTACCTGAATAAACCTTCACATAATTAACAAGCCCTAAATGAGGCTCTGATGTGGTCTTAAATACCAATGCAGAAAAACTATCTGCTGGCTTTACCTTTCTTTTCTCAGAATCTACTTCAACAGGGGATGGCAAATACTCTACTATGAAATTAAGTAATTCACTCACTCCAATATTATTCAAGGATGACCCAGAAAATAAGGGAACTATCTTTGCTTCTAATATCCCTTTTTTAATTCCATTTAGTATCTCATCAGGAGAAAGCTCTTTACCATCAAGATATTTCTCAGTTAAACTATCTTCCGTAGAGGCAACAGCTTCAATTAACTTTTCATAATAAACTTCAAGTTTCTCATTCATATCAGATGGAATCTGTTGTTCCTTTCCATCAATGATTGCTTGTTTTGTTATGAGATTTATAATACCTTTAAAATTCACTCCTTTTCCAATAGGGATTGTAATTGGAGCTATGTTTGGAGTAAGTTTTTTCTTCAAATTATCTAAATTTCCCTCAAACTCTGCATTCTCTCTGTCCATCCTGTTAAGGAATATTACCGAGGGTTTCGAAAAGGTGGTTATATACTCCCACATTCTTTGACCGCCGGCTCCTACTCCATCAGATGCACATACATTCAAAATAACATTCTCACAAACATTCATTGCTCCTATTACATCTCCTATAAAATCAATATACCCTGGAGTATCAATTAAATTTACCTTTTTATCTTTCCACTCAAAAAATACTAATGAAGAATTAATGCTAATCTTTCTTTCTAT
>CAYYAU010000303.1:0-1999 GCA_964469765.1 uncultured Clostridia bacterium
GAGAAATCTAAAAGAACTCAGAAATATTCTACACGCTACTATAATAGATGTAAACTTTGTGGAAGACCAAGAGGGTATATTAGGGATTTTGGATTATGTAGAATATGTTTTAGAAAACTTGCCCATCAAGGGCTTATTCCTGGGGTAAGGAAAGCAAGTTGGTAAAAAATCTCCATATGAACACAGAAAGAATGGAGGAAATACTACAATGATGACAGACCCGATTGCTGATATGTTAACAAGAATAAGGAATGCCAATCAAAAGTATAAAGAGAAGGTTGATATTCCTTCTTCCAATCTGAAACAGGATATACTTAGGATATTAAAGGAACGTGGTTTTATTTCAAATTACAAACTCATTCCAGATGGGAGGCAAGGGGTTTTAAGAGTGTATTTAAAATATAATAAGAAACAGCGAGTTATACTTGGACTAAAGAAAGTATCTATTCCAGGAAAAAGGGTTTATCGCGGTTATGACAAGATGCCAAGAGTAAAAAATGGTCTTGGAATAGCTGTTGTTTCAACTTCGGTGGGCCTTCTTACAGATAGCCAGTGTAGACAACGAAAAGTCGGTGGAGAGATACTTTGTTATGTTTGGTAATTAGAAAGGGAAAATATGAGTAGAGTTGGTAAAAAACCTGTTATAATACCTTCAGGGGTAGACTGTTCAATTGATAAGGATATTCTAAGAGTAAAAGGTCCTAAAGGAGAAAATACCTTAAGATTAGTTCCTCAAATTGAAATAGAGGTTAATAAAGAAAGTAATAAAATATTTGTAAGAAGAAATTCAGATGAAAAGAAATTAAAAAGTTTACACGGACTTTATAGAAAGTTAATTTATAATATGATAATTGGAGTAACAGAAGGATTTAAAAGAGAGCTTGAAATAGTTGGAATAGGATATAAAGCGCAGGTGAAAGGAAATGAGCTTATTCTTAACATAGGTTTTTCTCATCCAGTGACATTTATAATTCCCGAGGGGGTTAATATCACTGTTGAAAAACAAAGAAGAATAATTGTCTCTGGAATAGATAAGAGTTGTGTTGGGAAGGTCTCAAGTGAAATAAGACAGATTAAACCGCCTGAACCCTATAAGGGTAAAGGTATAAAATATATAGAGGAACATATAAGAAGAAAGGTTGGTAAAGCAGCTGCTGCAACTACTAAAGGGGAAAAATAATTATTTGTATTTTAAAATGGTATGGGTAGATAAATGGTTTCTATAAAACAGAAGGCGAGAATTAAAAGAAAAAAGAGAATTAGGAAAAAGGTATTTGGGACAGAAAAAATCCCAAGACTTGGTGTATATAAAAGTTTAAAACACATATATGCATTTCTTGTAGATGATGTAGGAGGTAAAGTTATAACCACTATTTCTACATTATCAAATGATATAAGAAAGGCAGGTAATAAGAAAAAAGACGAGCTTTCATTTTTAGTTGGAAAGGTTTTAGCAAAAAAGGCTAAGGAGAAAGGGATAACAAAAGTGGTATTTGATACATCTGGATATAAGTATCATGGGAATGTAAAAAGAGTAGCCGAAGGTGCAAGGAGTGAGGGACTTAAGTTTTGATTTGAAGTTATTTGTAATGTAAAGTAAAATAACATATAAAAGGTGAGAAAAGATGGCAAAGTATACAGGTTCTGTATGTAAGTTATGTAGAGGAGAAGCAGAAAAGTTGTTTCTAAAAGGAAAGAGATGTTTTACTGCAAAATGTGCGATTGAAAAGAACAGAGGGTTGCCTGGTGGAAGAACCCAAAAGAAACTCACAGGGTTTGCTCAACATCTCAGAGAAAAACAAAAGTTAAAACGTATTTTCGGGATGAATGAGAAACAGTTCAATAGATTCTTTGAAATGGCTTCTTCTAAAAAGGGATTAACAGGGACAAATTTACTTGTTTTATTAGAGAGAAGATTAGATAATATTGTTTATAGGTTAGGGGTTGCTTCTTCAAGAAAACAGGCAAGGCAGTTAATTAGTCACAGATTCATAAGGGT
>CAYYAU010000304.1:0-1999 GCA_964469765.1 uncultured Clostridia bacterium
TTGGAATTTTGGGCATTATTTCAAAACAATCTCCGAGAATTATTTTGTTTATAAAACCCATTTCTAGCATTTACTATAACCACAATCCAAACAAGTAAAACATCTTCCCTGCCATTCAATATTTTCCGAGCCACATTCAGGGCAACGATGATTGGCTTCCTCGCCAGTAGCCCTAACCTTAATTGTCTCGTTAGCATACTTACTCAAAACTCTAGCTACTGCGTCCGAGCAAGATTCTACCTGCCTATATTCCTTATCAAAAACAACTCTTGGGCACTTAACTCCAGCTAATTGCTTAACTAATAAATTTAAATCCAAACCATTTTGTAAACCTATACTTACCAACCTTCCAATCGCCTCTAAAAACCCTGAAGCACACCCTCCGCTCCGACCTAAATTTAAAAATACCTCAACTAACTTCCCTTCATAAAAGTTTAAAGTAATGTATAGCTTGCCACAACCAGTCAAAACCCAAATTGTCTTACCTTCTAGTCTCCTAATTTCATCACGATTCATAAAAATAACTCCTATTAAAAATTTTTTACTACTCTGTAAAACACCCACCCAATAACATTATCAATACATTCATTATTGTATATACTTACCTCTTGCTTATTACTGATAAAGTAAACTTCATAAATAATTGCCAAACATTTAGTTCTTTTTAAAACATATAAACCACCTCTTTCCTTAACCCCTCTATTCCTATTACCTAATACAAAAGAAGTCAAATCTGCCAATCTAGATGCAAAAGAATAAGCTCTGGACGAGGGGTAAATCAATGTCTCCGTCCCTCTACCTTTCCCAGATCTATCCGCATTTAAGTGAAATTCTACATATAAATCAGGAGCATACTTATTTATCCAATCTACTTTCCAATCCATAAATTCTTTATAAGAACTAACCCCCGACTTATCAGGCAAAACTTCTAAATCTAACTTATCTTTAAAATTATCATAAATGCTCAATACTACTCTTTTTACAACATCGTGTTCTTTTAACCCGAAATAACAAGCCCCAGGGTAATTAGGATGATGCCCTGCCCCAATTAGCACCTTCATTCTATACCTCCTCTTCATCCTCCCCCTTCCAACACTCTGCTAATTCCTTATATCTCTTGTAGCAAATTATACGATGAGAATTTCCAAAATAATCTTTCCGTACCCACCCCTTAACCCCGCAATAAGGGCACTGACAAGATTTATCAGCTTCCCCATCTTCTAAAGGAACACCAAAAGGAAATTCTTTAAAAAAAGGTCTCTCGCAATTAAAACAAGTCAAATAAATCCTGTATGTTTTGTTTTCTTTCTTCATCTTACACCTCCTAAAACTTTTATTTCGTCTACAATCTTGCTTGCGACCTCTTTTCTATCAAAATCGTCTGGTAAATCCAAGTTTTTAAAATAAAAATTCTTCTTCTCTAAAAGGTAATAAAAACTGCTTACCAAATTTTTGTCTTCTACTGATTCTCTCCTCAATAAAAAAGTAAACATTATATTCTTATACTTCTTTTCAAAACTCTTCATCAATTTTTCTGTTTCAAAAGAGCTTATATAAGTTCTACAATAAGCGAAAATATCTACAAAACTCCTATCACAAACTAAAATATTACCTTGCTTTAAACACCAGTAATCCCAAAATAAATCCATTGCTCTCAACAAAATCTTTTCAAATTTAAAATAAAATCCAGGGTCTCTTTCCGAAACTGAATGCCAAGTCTCTAACATAAAACCATCTTCTAAAACTCCCCTCGCAAACTCTCCAATCGGGACTATATCTAAACCTAACTGATTTACAACTTCACTCCAAATTGAAGTTTTACCTACTCCGTGACAGCCAGAAATGACAAAAATCTTAAATTTAGCCATTAAAAACTTACTCCCCTCCCTTTTTTGGTAAGGCATTCAAAAAAGTTTTTACTTCCGCTAATCTGGGAAGTTTCGGTTTTAGTAACTGGAAAACAGTTAAATCTTCAATCACAATATAAGGCAAAAACTCC
>CAYYAU010000305.1:0-1987 GCA_964469765.1 uncultured Clostridia bacterium
TTTTGCTCTTTATATCAGTTACTACCAAAGCATTATGATCCACATCAACCAAAATTGTACCTTCAGACGATAGCCTCTTTTCAACCAATGGTTTTACTGTCGCTGCCTGAGTATGTTTAAGTAGTATTGATTCTGTTTCAAGACGGAGAAATCCTTTTAATCCTTTAACATCCAATTTTGAAACAAGTATTGCTAAATCATTTACTTTGGGTTGTTTGTCAGTAATTATTATCATATTGAGTGCATCGTTTACTTGAACAGTGCCATAACGAGAAAGCCTTGCTTTAATAAATGGTTCGATTTCTGAAGCTTTTATATTTTTCAAAGTAACAATTTTTGATACTGTATCAATTCCAGCATCATCCCATATATCAACATCAAATTTTATTTTTCCTTTCGATGTTGGCTCTACGCCGAAAGTAATACTACCTAACAGAAAAATTGTCCCAAAAATTAGAACTGCTTTTAAAATTTTTTTCATCTCTTCCCTCCGCTTTTTCAATAAAATTCTATCTTCTACCTTGTCTTTTAAGCCACTTTAAAGGGTCTAAAGCCTTCTCTCCTTTTCTAATCTCAAAGTATAAAGGTTTTATCCCACATTGTCCTATAATTGTCTCAGCACTAACTAAATCACCTTTATCTATAGATATTCTAGCTAAATGTCCATAAACTGTAAAATAGTTTCCAGGATGAGAAACAATTACAATTTTTCCATAATTCTTGAAAGGACCTTTAAATACAACCTTTCCTTTTTCAATTACCTTTACATTTGAAAATTGTTCAGCTTTTATTTCAATACATTTGCTAATTCTATATGTGCTCAAAGAAGCATGCTTCTGTTTGCCAAAAAAGGTTACCACCTCACCATCAACAGGCCACGGGAAAGAACCTTTCTTACTTTTAAACATCTCTTCTTCTTTAATTTTCTTTGATACTATATTTAACTTTCTATTTAACTTTCTAATTTCAAGATTAACCACTCTGATTTCTTTTTTCAATGTGAATATTCTGTTATTCAATTTTTTGTTTTTATTTTTTAATATATTAAGTTTTCTTTTCCTGCCTTTTAAATTTCTTATTTCATTTTCTAAATAAACTTGCTCATCCTTTAAACTCTGTGTTAGCTCTTTTTTTCTTTTAGCATACTGTTGTAACTGAAAAGCTAATTCTTTAATATACCCATCTCTTGCAAGAATACACTCTTGAATTTTCGTTGTATAATTACACAACATTGCCTTTATATAAATACTTTCTGGATTCTTTTTGTTCAGTAAAAAATATATTGGATGAGAAAAAGATGATAAGCATTCTCTATATGCCTGTTTAGAAAAATAAGAAAAAAAAGAGAGAAAATCATTTTTATCCTTTTTACTGTTTATTAAACTCTCTTTACAAGTTTTAATTTTTTTCTCTAAAACATTAAGATTTGTTTTTATTTGTTTAATTCTATTTACCCGTTTGGTTTTATTTTGAATAGAGTGGTTTATTTTATTTTCAATTTTTCTGATTAATATTAAATTTGCATTTCTTCTTTTTTCTTTTGATATTTTTTCCTTTTTGATTTTATTCAAGTAATTTCTTTTTGATTTAATTTTTTTTTCTAATTTATTGTACTGGCTCTTCAAAGAGACACTATAACAATCATTCACACTAAAAAAGAATAAAATTAGACATATTATTAAAGTTTCTATTTTATATTTAACCATCCAAAGATTCCAAAAAGCATTCCAACTACTAAAATCCACAAAGAAAAAAGGAGTAAAAATGAAAATGTTTTTATTCTAAACAACAGTATTGAAAATAAAATCAAAATAATCAAACAAAAAATTGATATTTTGATACTGTTTTTAACACTATTTAAAAATAGACGCTTTGCAGGAAAAATATCCTTTGAAACAAAAGAGGATAAACCAAATATTAACCATACCACAATTAAACTAAAAAGAATAATAAAGAGTTTTATTATTAAAGACACTACTTGTACATT
>CAYYAU010000306.1:0-911 GCA_964469765.1 uncultured Clostridia bacterium
CACGTGGGCGATGAACGTCGGCCATTTGGGCGAGATTAGCTTGTGGTCTGTTCGGGGAGCCGCACCTGAACCCCATTCAGGTGCGCTACCTGGCTGCGCTACACCCCGATTGCTCACTTTGTTTGCTATGTTATCACAATTCCTCTTTGAGAGCAATAAAGTTTTTTATTTGAAAATATTATGCTTTTGGATTATAAATATAGGGTGTTAAGTATTGAAAAATCTTTGGTTTTTCTGGAAAGTTATAATCCATCAGCTATGCTGAGAAAGGGGTTTGCGTTTGACTAAAAAGAGGGCGGAGAAACCCAAGCGTGAAGTCACTAAGCGTCAGCTTTCTCATTGGCAACGGCAAAAGAGGAGACAGCGTCTGATTCTAGGCACGGGGATTTTTATCATTGTTGCTGTTTTATGTGTGATAGGAGTTGGGTGGTATACTGGTTGGTACAAACCAATGCACCAGATTGTAATCAGGGTAAATGATACCGAGTTTAATATGAATTACTACATAAAGATGCTTAAATACTATGGAAGAGATCAATCCTCCTCGTATATCTCTTATTTGGCTGATGAAGTGGTAAAAGCCATTGAGCAAAACGAGCTGGTGAGGCAAGAAGCTATGGAGTTGGGATTTATGGTGAGCGATGAGGAGGTTGACAAGGAACTCAAGAGCTATGATCCTCCTTTGAGCAAGGACTACAGAGATCCGGTAAGGATGAGAATGTTGATAGATAAAATGGGGGATGAGTATTTTGACCAGCAAGTGCCCGCATCTGCTGAGCATAGGCATATAATGGCAATGCTGCTGGAGAGCGAAAGGCAGGTCTATGAGGTGAGAGGCAGACTGGAGGGTGGTGAGAGCTTCAGTGAACTGGCCAGCGAGCTTTCTTTGGAGGAGTTCTCCAAATCGAATG
>CAYYAU010000306.1:921-1986 GCA_964469765.1 uncultured Clostridia bacterium
TGAGGGCGACCTTGGTTGGCGACCTGAAGGCGTCTTGCCCATATTGCTTGATGCTCAAATACTCGAGGATTGTGCGTTTAATTCTGAGGTGGGAGTGTTAAGCCAGCCGGTATACGATGAGACGCAAACCAAAAATGTGGGCTACTGGATAATCAGGGTTTTGGAAAGAAAAGAGGAGCCGAAGGAAGCTCACGTTCAAGCAATATTGTTAGGTAGCGAAGAAGAAGCGCAGAGCGTGAGAGCCAGAATAGAGGCTGGTGATAACTTTGCCGAGCTGGCTAAGGAACTCTCTCAGGATAGCGGGTCAAAGGAAAACGAGGGGGATTTGGGCTGGTTATCCCTGGAAATGATGCCCCCAGCCTTTGGGGAATTCGTTTTCGATTCTGAGGTGGAGCTGAGAACGCTGAGCGAGCCGATACGCGATGAGACAGCTATAACCAAGGGAGGCTATTGGCTGCTGAAGGTTGTGGACGTAGATAATAGGAAGATTGAGGGTGAAAATAGAGATTTGCTGAAGACCAAGCTTTTGAAGGAGTGGGTTGAGGGGTTGTGGGACGACCCTGAAAACAAGGTTGAGGATTTTCTGGATGATGGAAAGAAGGCATGGGCAATAGCCCAAGCCAGCAAGGGCTAGAATTAATTCAGAGGTTTAAGATGATGAAGAAACAGAGTATCGGGGTTGGACTGATGGGATTGGGGGTAGTTGGTGGACAGGTAGCCAGAGTTTTGATGGAGAAGTCAGAGGTTCTGGCTGAGCAGGTTGGTTGTCCACTTGTTCTGCGTAAGGTGAAGGTATTGGCACAGGATTTAACCAGGCCGCTGGCACAGGAAATGGACTCTCAGCTTTTTACTACTGATGCTGACGAGTTTTTTGCTGAGCCGGGGATAGATATAGTCGTCGAGGCGATAGGGGGTGAGAACCCTGCCCTGGAGTATCTGCAGAGAGCCATCTCAGGCGGCAAGCATGTGGTTACCTCCAATAAGGAGGTAATTGCCAAACATGGGGCAGAACTTCTTGCCCTAGCTCAACATCATCAGGTAGGGTTGCGCTATGAAGCCAGCGTC
>CAYYAU010000307.1:0-1984 GCA_964469765.1 uncultured Clostridia bacterium
CTACCATTTAAACTAACCACATATGTCCATGCAAACTCCGTTTCACTATTACCTGCTGGGATATGCACTTCACACTGAGTTGTCTGCCAGCTGTTCCCATTCCAGTACTCACTATAATTTGAATAAGATATCTCAAGCACTACCTCTTTAACTCCACTTATATCATCTGTGGTAGTACCAGAAATAGTTAATGTTTCCTCTAATGAGTCTATGTTTTGAAGATTTGTAGAGGGTGGGGTTTCATCTGTAGTTGATATATTACCCAATGGAACATCTTTTTCCTCAGGTGCAAAGGCAATGTGAGATGCTTTAATAATAATTGAAATCGGTTCATCTGGACAAACTTCTGAATCTACAGTAAATTGAGTATAAAATCTACCCTCAGAATTTGTGTAGCCAGTTCTTCCTTTATGAAACCAAATATATACATTACTGTCCAACTTAATCTCTGTATTATCAAGGGGTTCTGAATTAACCTTGTTTTTTGTTAATATACTAATATATCCTTCATATCCCTGAAGAGAAGATTCTGTTTCAATTAGCATAGGTAATGCTTTAATTTTAAACTCTTTCTCTAAGTTTATCTCGTTATATCCTTCTTTTTTTACTGAACAAGTAAGGCTTTCAACCTCAGTTCCAGGTTCACTTAGCAAAGGTGCTTTATAAGTTACTGTTAAAATGCCTTTGGTATCAGTTGTACCTATGGAAGGTATAACTCTTCCATTAGTAACATTAATCTTTACATCTGCACCCTTAAGCGGGTTTCCTGTTTCATCAAATACCTTTACAAAAATATCCTTTTCATCTTCACTTAAAAACATCTGCGGCATTTCAAACTCAACTGAAAGGTTTAGCTTTCCACCTTCTGTTACAACAATCTGTCCTTCCTGTGTAGTGCTATCTATTGGTTTATTATCCAGTGTGCCTTTATCAATTATAATCCTTTCTTCTTCAGGTTCAGTTATCCCAAATATTATATCTCCACCCAACCCTTGTAGTTTCAGTTCATTACCCAATTTAACAAAAGTAAGATAGCTTTGACCTTCCCTTCTCCATTTCTTTCTTGCACGAGCAAGAATACAATCACGCACCCATTTCAACTTTACTTGTCTTTTATCATTGTGTAGTTTTCTGGCCTTTATTGATGTAATATTTAAACTTATATCTAACAAATTTCTAAAATCATATTGTAGAGAACTATCTAAATCATCCTTTGTTTTTCCATCTTTTGAGATAAAATCATCACTTATTAACTCCATAAACATTCTTCTTGCTTTATTCTCATAACTTCTTTTTAATTTGTGGATTGTTTTTCGTATCGCAGTTTTCCATATAAAAGGCTGTTCTTTTTTAATTTCGGTTTTAGGGATAGCAGCCTTTTCTTCACTCTTCTGAACCTTAGGCACCACTTTTGAAATAGGCTCTGGATGTGTTGGTGCTTCTTCAGGACGAACAACAGTCTGCTGATTCTTTTCAATTACCACTTCACCTCCCACCCCCTTAATCTGTTTTACAGAAACCCTACCAGAATAACCTTTTACAATGGTAACGTTATCTTCATCAACATTAACTGAGAAATGTGTTCCTCTTACTGCACACACAGCTACAGGGGTGTATATCTCAAATCTTCCTTGAGGTTTTAGCTTTTTAACCTTAGCCTCAACCTCACCTATCCAAAGTTTAAATTCAGCCTGTTGAGCCTTTTTATACTCTTTAAGTTCTCTTAAGGTAAACTCGCTTTCCTCAGATATCTCAATTGTTGAACCATCAGGAAACTCCAATGTAACCGAAGCATCTGGATGAACAGATATTTTATCTCCCTGTTTTAAACTCATCTTCTTTTTCGCCTCTATCCAAATATTCTCTCTTTTTCTATGAATCTCAACAAACCCTTCTATTTCAGTAATAAGTGCTGTTTTAAACACTGTCTTATGAGTTTTGGCACTTAACCCAAAGGAGAAAACCATTATTAAAAAAAGGATAA
>CAYYAU010000308.1:0-1980 GCA_964469765.1 uncultured Clostridia bacterium
CTTGGATGGATTGAACAGGGAATCATCTATATTAATGAGGGTCATCCGGCTTACAAACGAGCAGAAAAAAGATATAAGTACTACCATGATCTTTTATCGGTTGCGGTGGCATTGGCTAAGTATGCAAGTAGAGCAGATATAGAAAAAGTTAATTTGCTTAATCGATTTTTTTCCATATGGGGAGAATTATGAGTAAAAGATTATTTTCTATCGAATTTCATAAAAAGGAAATTGACGGCAAATTTGAATATGTAGGTTCTGTATCTTTACAAGACTTAATACAAAACGGAGATAAAAGAAACAATCTAAATAAGCAAATAAAAAAAGCTACTGAAGATTATAGGGAATTTGTACAGAAATGCGAAAGAATTATTGGTAAGATTAAAAAAGCGGGTTCTTTAAATCAAACTTCTTTAAAAAACATGTGGGATTTAGGCGATCAAATTCATAGATTTAACAATGCCTTGAAAAGGAAGGGTTTCTATTTGAATGGATTATATGAACATCTGGTTCGAGATCTACAAGTTAGCCATAATTTGCTTGAAAAAGTAATTATCTTTCGATCCTATTTTCCAAATAGTAAGTTAATTCCTAATGATATGGTATGGAAAGAAGTTCGGTATGCACCTCGTAAGAATGCAGAAGAACTTAGGAAGAAGTTATTGAGGAATAAATTGAGCAAAAAGTAACTTTGTGTGGTGAGTTATAAAGCATTTATAGAATATGGAGAAAGCGGACCCCAATAAAATAAGATAAGGAGAAAATATAGAGTTTTTAAGTATCTGTCCTCTACAAGTTTTGTAGATTTTCACAAAATTAAAATGATAGATAGTTTATCATCACTATTTTTTCCAGAGTATCTGCAGGTTCTGTTGAAGCTAGTTAAAAAAGGAAAGGTTGACAATGAAAAGTTGCTTAAGACTTTACAAGAGTACTCACCCGATATCCAAAACGAGTTGGTCCGAATAGGTTTATTAACTAAAACAATATCTGGCTATTATCCTGCTAAACTAGTACTGATAAATTCGATTGAACCATATCTTTTACAGAAGAGTGATAAGATAGTGCCTATGATTCAATGTAAGAAACTAAATAAGACTTCTCAGGTAAATCAAAGTTTTAAAGATATGTTCACCTCGCTTACCGAGAGAGAACAGAACATTCTAAGTAAAAGATACCTTATAAAAAGCCCACAAAGTTTAAAAACTATTGGTAAACAGTATGGTCTATCTCGGGAAAGGATACGACAGATAGAAGAAAGGGTAGTAAGAAAACTTAAGAGAAATAATTTGCACTTACTATTCTTATTTGAGTTGCTTAGACTAGACTCAATTAATATCTTGGGCATGGACAAAGTATTGGCTATTAATAGAAACATAGGAATCGATTGTAGTAATCCTCTATGCTTGCTCAAAATTATGCGAAAAGTAACAAGTCTTAACTTTCACCTGTTAGGTAACAAATTAGTATATTTACAATACAGGAATCATCCCCCTATTTCCAAAATTAACACTAACAAGTGGGATTATAGACCTAAAATTCAAAAAGGCGAATTTAAAATCTATTTGATTAGAGAGGGGTTTGGCTTTCTGACCGAAGATGAATTTGAATCTCTATATGGTTATTATTCTGAGCAACATAAAGAGAAAGTTTCTTTAAGGGAGTTAATTATAAGGGCTTTAAAGCTAATTGGTTCCCCTGCTCATTATTCTGATATAACGGAAAAAGTTAGGCAAATAGGACGAGGAAAATATGAAAGTTGTAGCTATACATCGGTGCAGGCAACATTGAATCGTTGTGATGAATTTACGTGGGTTGGAAAGAGAGGAGTCTATGGGTTAAAAGAATGGGGTTTATCAGCACCTAATAAGTCTTTGGAGGATCAGGTCTGCAGTATCTTAAGAAATTCAAAACATCCATTGTCCGAGGAAGATATTGCCGCAGAATTATCTAAAGAACGCCCTTATTTTTCAAAAAATT
>CAYYAU010000309.1:0-1978 GCA_964469765.1 uncultured Clostridia bacterium
ACATGCGGCTCTGGACCGCAGTATCTAGGTTCGAATCCTAGCCCCGGAGCCATTTTGTTTTCTTAAAGAAAATCCATCCCCGAAAGAGAAGAACATTTTTACTAATCCCTACTGACTTCCGGTTAATAGAAAATACCCCTTTTGAAAAGCGAAGCGACTGACTTTCTACTGTTTTTCTTTCTAATCTTCGTATAGACCCAATTCTCGCAAAGCTCTTTCTACTCCCTCTGGATCAGGCATAATATAATAAGCCCTTCTTCCTCCTCTACTGGTTCTTGTTCGCTTTAAAATCCCATACTTTACGAGGGTTCTCAGTCCAGGTTTCCATATTTTCTTCTTCTTTTTTTCTTCAAGCCTTTTTAATACCCAACTACCTGCAAACTCATTATATTCCCTTGCGCATTCAAGACACTCTCTAACAATGGGGATCCAATCCGGTCGCTCCTTTGCCAATCTTTTTGTACCAGCATATGACATCTTTTTCACCTCCTTGACATTATTTACAGTTAAATGCATTATAATCCACCATAGCCAATTGTAAATAAATTAAAGAACCTTGGCTAGAGAGGCAGATACCAATCCCCCCTAGGAAAATTAAGAGAAATGATTAGAAAAATCTAACAGTGGAAAGGTATTTTATATCTGACTTCTTCAAATCTTAAATATCTAACCCACATAGAACTGAAACAACAAGATATAGCTTTTTGAAAAACATGGTAAGAAGTACGTGAAAACTCTCCTCTTCTAATTTTCAGAGCTTCGTGAAAACTTTGTCGAAATATCTCTTTAACAACCCCACTTGCTCCAACTCCGTTATTACTATCTCGGTAGGAAGATGATTTGTATAATGCCCGATATTTCGGACATCCCTCATCATTAATTCCTCAAATCTTACATCCCCTATTTTCGTCTTGGCGTAAAAAATAACGCTGTTCTTTCTTACAACACAGGAAAAAATCATGCTATTATCTTTATAAAAACCAATATAATGCTTAACCGGAGAAATCTTCAGCCCCTTTCCTCGAGCATATTGCAGAAACTCTTCAACAATACTAACGATCTTCGCGGGTTTACCTTCTAAGTGATACTCTATAGTATATTGGTCAAGCAATTTGGGGCTGAGTATACTATCTTCTTCTAATTCACTATCTGAGAAGAGGATAATCTCCTCCTTTTTCTCACTCAGAAATCTGGATATCTCAATTTTTCTAATTTTGACATTTATCGCTCTTTCTATTTGTGATAACCCTATGCTCAACTCAGCACTAACTCTGTCTATTACTAACAAAATTTGCAAATCTTCCATAGAGTTATCTAAAAGCTCATATACTTCCTTCTTTGTATCCTTTCTAATTTTGTTAAAAATATCCCCATTCTTTTTTATTTCAGCATAGAGGAAATTTCTAACATCATTTAATTCTTCTATCGTGGAGCTCTGAATGAACGAGATAAAATTTCCTAGCTGGGGAAGAATATGTCTATTTATATCATGCCTCTCTAACTCAATTTCTGTTATGTATAACGTTGGCGTAGTGGGATTAGCCCAGATCACTAAAAAACCATCACCGATTGAGTGTCTAAAGTTTTTAAATCTCTTAGATTTAAGCTGTTTCTCTAAAGGAATCCAAAAAGAACTTTTAGAAACTATTTGTTGATAGTGTGTACCAAAAATGTTTTTTAACTCTTTTTCCTTTTTATACTCTACCTTGGTATATTTTTCATCTCCTTTTAACACCATATACTTCATACTAATTCCTTTTCTCTTATAAAAATTAGATCAAGACTCCTCCTGCACCACGATTAAGGTAATTCTCATCTCCTACCTTTCTTCAACGGTCTTGCTTTCTTCTTAAAAAGTTTGCTTACTTCTTTTCTGTCATCTCCTTATAGACTGCTTCTACATTGGCGGAGAGGCGACGGGTGTATCCCTCCATCTTCTCGTACTTGGGGAGCTTAAGCTTCTCCTTCGCCTCCTCGA
>CAYYAU010000310.1:0-1968 GCA_964469765.1 uncultured Clostridia bacterium
AAGGAACAACAACAGGTAATGATGGTTGGGGGAATACAACTACAGGCACAATAGAACAGACATACACATTAATCAAAGGTCAGGTAAAATTAACATTTACGAAGAGTCATACAGAGACAGACCATCAATGGGATGGGAGTTCAAACTGGAGTGATATAGAGACTACGTATTATTATGATGATAATGGTAAATATATAGAGGACAAACCAGCTAAAGCAACAGGGACAACATCAAGTAAGGATTTCTGGGGTAACACAACACAAGGCACAATAGAACAGAGCTATGAGATATATTATGGCCAGGCAAAGGTAATACAATCTCATTCAGAAATAAATGGAACAAATGTTGATGGTTCAACCACACTTAGTAATAACATAGTAAATTATACTTATTATGATAATGGAAGAATAAAAGGAGCAAGTGGATATGGAACTACAGAGAATAAGGATATATTTGGGAACTGGACGAAGTATAATTTAGAAAATGAGTACACCGTAGTTGCATCAGGAGAAGCAAAGATATCCAAAACAGAAACTAAATTAGTTGATGCTTATAATATAGATGGCACAACGTTACATCAAATTGTTTCCCAAATAGTAGAATACTCTTACAATAAAGATAGTGGGATAATAGAAAAAGCAGAAGAAACACAGCATGGTGTAATGAGAACAACAGATGCATTTGGGAACTGGAAAGAAAACAAAACAATTAATACCTACACAATAGTAGCAACTGGAGAAGCAAAGATTGAATCAAGTAAGAATATATTGGTTGATTATTATAATATTGACTGGAGTAGTATAGAGCAAATATCAGCCTCAATAGTTCAGTATACATACAATAATACAACAGGGGTTATAGAATCTGCAGAGGAAACACAACAGGAACAGATTAAGATAACAGATATATTTGGCAATATAACTGAACAGGAAACAAGGAATATATATGTTATAGTGGCATCAGGACAGGCGAAGGTGGTTCAATCTTATTCAATAGTTAATGGAACAAATATAGACGAGTCAACATCCCACTCCGAAACCACGGTAGTTTATGAGTATACAGACGGTACAGAAAACCATTCTGATTTACCCTCAGAATATACTCAAAAAGGAAAAATTCTGCTTGGTTTACTCAAAAAGGCAAGCGGTACAGGTACTACAGCAAGCATAGATGTGTTTGGTAATACAACAACTGGAAACATTGTACAAGAATACTCTATCTTATATGGACAAGCAAAGATGGTAAAGTCCTATTCAGAGACAAAAGGAACAAATGTTGATGGTGCAACAACTTGTTCTAAAATGACAATAGAGTACTTCTATACAGATGGGACAGAAGATACTTCCATACTTTCTGAAGAATATATAAGAAAAGGAAAAATTCTACTTGGTTTAATTAAAGGAGCAAAAGGAAATGGCACAACAAAAACAACTGATGTATTTGGCAACTGGACAGAGTATAATTTAGAAAATGAGTACACCGTAGTTGCATCAGGAGAAGCAAAGATAGAAATAAGCAAAAATATATTGGATAAATACTATAATGTAGATGGTTCTGTATTAGAACAGACACAGACACCGATAGTGAAATATAAGTATGATAAAAGAGGCGTGATAGAATCCGCGGAAGAGGTGAAGCATGGCAGGATAAAGACAGAGGATGTATTTGGGAACTGGAGCGAGTATGAGACAAGGAATGAGTATATATTGGTAGCCAGTGGACAGGTGAAGGTAGAGACGAGTGAGAATGTATTAATAGATGCAGATAATGTAGATGGGTCTATATTAGAACAGACACAGAGCCAGAAGATAGAGTATAGATATAATGATAAAACAGGGGTGATAGAAGGAGCAGAAGAGGTAAAGCATGGCAGGATGAAGACAGAGGATGTATTTGGTAACTGGAGTGAGTATGAAACAAGGAATATATATGTTATAGTGGCATCAGGACAGGCGAAGGTGGTTCAAT
>CAYYAU010000311.1:0-1967 GCA_964469765.1 uncultured Clostridia bacterium
GAGCTTTCTAAAATTGTTAAAGGATTTTTAGTCGTTGAAATGAATTTAGGACAAATGATTGAGGATGTGTTGTTATCTAATCAATACAATACAAAGGTTTTGTTTTATGGAGTGCCTGGTGGAGGGATACCTAAGTCCGATATTATAGAGAGAAAGGTTAAGGAGATGATATAATGAAAGTGTTATATACAAGACCTAAAAGTATGACAAATATCCCTAATAGATACTGTCCAGGATGTGGACATGCAATTGTGCATAGAATTATAGCAGAGGTTATTGATGAATTAAATATTAGAGAGAATGTAATTGGAATAGCACCGGTTGGATGTGCTGTATTTGCGTATGATTATTGGAATTTTGATGTTACTGAAGCATCTCATGGAAGGCCAGCTGCAGTTGCGACTGGAATGAAGAGGGTTCTTCCTGATAAAATAGTATTTGCATATCAAGGTGATGGAGATTTAGCAGCAATTGGTTTAGCTGAAACAGTTCATGCTGCAAATAGAGGGGAGAATATAACAGTAATCTTTATAAACAATGCTATTTATGGAATGACAGGGGGACAGATGGCTCCTACTACTATTTATAATCAAAAAACAACGACCACTCCTTATGGAAGAAAAGCCTCTATAGAAGGAGCACCTCTAAAGATGTGTGAGTTGATTAACACTTTAGAACTTCCTGTTTATATAGTAAGGGTAAGTTTAGACACTCCTCAAGAAATACTTAAAACAAAAAAAGTAATCAAGAAGGCATTTGAGAACCAGATAAATAAAAAAGGATACTCTTTTGTTGAAGTTTTATCCCCTTGTCCAACAAATTGGAGACTTTCTCCAATTGAGTCTATGAAATGGATAAAAGAGAATATGAAAAAAACCTTTCCTACAGGAGTATTTAGGGACAAATGAAAGAAAAAGTGATAATTGCTGGCTTTGGAGGACAAGGTATTCTGTTTATGGGTAAGGTTCTGGCAATATCTGCTATGAATGAAGGAAAGAATGTTACGTTTTTCCCTTCATATGGAGCAGAAATGCGAGGAGGAACAGCAAACTGTCATGTGGTTGTTTCAGATGAAGAGATTGGTTCTCCTGTGGTTGAACATCCAACAAGTTTAATAGTAATGAATGAGCCATCTTTTAATAGGTTTAAAACCACTATTGACAAAGATGGAATCTTATTTGTTAATTCTTCGCTGGTTGATATAGAAACTAAAAAAGAAAATATATTATCAATTAATGCAACTTATCTTGCAGATAAATTAGGTAACTTAAAGGTATCAAATATAGTGATGTTTGGTTTTTATTTAAAAATAAAGAATATTGTAAAAATTGAGACAGTAAAGAGAGTTCTCTCTGATATCTTTAAAGAAAATGATAAACTTTTAGAAGTTAACATTAAAGCACTTCTGGTTGGAAATAAATAATATTATAGGAGAAAAAATGATTAGAAAGGCGAAGATTTCAGATGTTAAAGAAATTCATAAACTTATAAACTATTATGCTCAAAAAGGGAAAATGTTACCACGGTCTTTAAATGAGTTATACGAAAACTTAAGAGATTTTTTTGTAAAGATTGAAAAAAATAAAGTAATTGGTTGTGCCGCTATACATATTGCTTGGGAAAACTTAGGTGAGATTAAGTCTGTAGCGGTTGCTTCTCATTACAAAGGTAAATCTATTGGCACCTCCCTTTTAGAGAGTTGTCTTAAAGAAGCACAAGAGTTAGAGATTAAAAAGGTTTTTACATTAACATATGTTCCAATATTTTTTGAAAGATTTGGGTTTAAAAGAATAAAAAGAGAAAAACTCCCTCATAAAATCTGGGCTGAATGTATTCATTGCCCAAAATTTCCTAATTGTGATGAGATAGCATTAATCAAAAATATTACAAAACAAAAATCTAAATCCTTTAGATAATGAAAATTTCAAGGTTATATATCTTCATTATAAAGCAGGCCTTCATTTTTA
>CAYYAU010000312.1:0-1965 GCA_964469765.1 uncultured Clostridia bacterium
TCCTCCAGCAGTAATAAATTTGCCATTTTCCCTTTGAGTACCCGCATGAAACACAATGATATCTTCAAGATTATCCAAGTTTTCTAATCCGGATATCTCTTTTCCCTTCTCATACTTTCCAGGATAACCGCCTGATGCTAAAACTACACAAATAGCAGATTTGTCTTTCCATTTAGGTGCGAAACTCTTTAAATTTCCATTAACTGTTGATTCTATTAGCTTTAATAAATCTTCTTCTAATAAAGGAAGAACCACCTGAGACTCAGGGTCACCAAATCTTACATTAAACTCCAAGACCTTCGGTCCTTCTTTAGTCACCATAATCCCCACATAAATAATCCCTTTAAACTCAATTGACTCCTTTTTAAGTCCTTGCTTTAACCTTTCAAAAATCTCTGTTTTAGCAATATTATAAATCTCTTTACTAACAATTGGCGTAGGCGCATAAGCACCCATCCCACCAGTATTTAGACCTTTATCATTATCAAAAATCTGTTTATGGTCCTGCGAAGCAACCATAGGGGTTATTGTTTCTCCATCTAAAAATGCCATAAGGGACGCTTCTTCTCCTTCTAACCTTTCTTCTATAACAACTTTATCTCCTGCGCCTCCAAACTTCTTCTCTTTCATAATTAAATATAACGCATTTAATGCCTCTTCTCTCTTAAAACACACCATAACACCCTTCCCAGCGGCTAACCCATCTGCTTTAATTACTATATCCTTTGTGTGAAGATTTTCAATATACCTTTTGGCTTCTTCAAACTCACTAAATATTTTAAACATAGCGGTAGGGATTGAATATTTTTTCATAAAACTTTTCGCCCATACCTTACTTCCTTCTAACATTGCCCCATTCTTAACAGGACCAAATACATCAACCTTCCTTTGCTTTAAAAAATCAACCAGACCTCTAACCAGAGGAGCTTCAGGTCCAATAATAACTAAATCAACTCTTTTCTTAATTATACCATCGTATACCTGTTTAAAATCTAAGGGATTCCCTTCTATACATACAGCATCTCTGGAGATACCACCATTTCCAGGCATTGCAAAAACTCTTGAAACTGAGGGTGACTGTTTAAGTTTCCAGACCAATGTATGTTCTCTTCCACCAGAACCAATAACTAATACTTTCATATATTTTTCCCTTTCTCCTTTCTAACATAATCAACCGCATTTTTAAAGATATAAAAACCATCTCCATAAAAAGGAAGTTTTTCTCTTTTCCACCGTGGATGGTTAAAATAAAAAAGATTCCTTTCAGGATGAGGCATCATTCCAAGAATGTTGCCTTCTTTATTACAAATCCCTGCTATATCCCAGAATGAACCATTTGGATTCAATGGATAGGAAGGTTTCTCTCCAGATTTATCCACATATTGAAATACAATCTGTCCATTTTTATTTAGGTATTCAATAATTGACATATCTGAAGCAACAAACTTTCCCTCTGCGTGAGCAACTGGAAGATAAATTATAGGAGCAATATTCCTTGTAAATATACATTTATCAGAATTAAGTTTAAGATAAACCCATCTATCTTCAAACTTACCCGAATCATTATAAGTCAATGTGACGTGAGATTTAAAGGCGTGCTTTCCTTTTTTTAAAAGAGCCTTAACATCAGGAAGAAGCCCTGCCTTTACTAAAACCTGAAAACCATTACAGATACCTATAATTAATTTCCCTTTCAACGCAAATCTTATTATTTTATTATACATTCTATATAAAAGTTCATTTGCAAAAACCTTACCTGCGGAGATATCATCACCATAGGAAAACCCACCAGGAATAGCCAGAATATCATAAGATAAAATATCTCTTTTCTTTTTTATAAATGTATTAATATGCTCCAAATCCACATCTGCTCCAGTTATTCTAAATGCCCAAACAGTTTCATAATCACAGTTTGTTCCAGCTACACGAAGAACTAAAACCTTTACCTTCTTTATATTTTTTTTC
>CAYYAU010000313.1:0-1963 GCA_964469765.1 uncultured Clostridia bacterium
TTTGGCAAGAGTCACCGCAAACATAGGCCCGGGCATCATTACCCCTGAGAATGAGATTACCACCACGCTTAGCAAAATTGGGAGCATAAAAGGACCTTTCGGTTGGATTGCTAGAAATTCGCCTTGGAACTTTGTAATGAAAACATGGCCAGCTGCTTCTGAGTGTTCATTGTAACACACGAGTTCTCTCAATGTCGTGGGTTTAATAGAAAATGCTTATCAAAAGGCGTTTAAGAGGGGCGGAGCCCCTCTTTCCGATATCATTCCCCCCTTTTAAAAGAGGAAGTATTGAGTGAGAGTCAAAGAGAGGCGAAGCCTCTCTTATGTAACTACATCCCGCCTCTCCTTTCAAGCAGAGGGGGATAAAGGGGTGAGGTTGGTTAACAGGTTAATCCGGGTTTCTGGCGCACTGCTTGAGTTCATTAATTCGGTGGATTATACTGCAAGTAATTAAATAGTTCTTCCTGAAAAAGTCGAGCCTGGCCGTGCGTAAGTGAAGCTGGTAAAATAGAGGCAAAGGAGGTGCCCCGTTTATGCTGAGAGTGAGAAAAGACCAGCCGTCGCTATGGGAAAGTGTTTTACCCGAAGAGGTACTGGCACTGTCTGGGGAACTAGCCAGAGTAGGCGCGCTGCTTGATGGTGAGCGCTTCTTTGCCCCCTTCCGGGAGAAGTTTTCTACCCATCCGGGAAGGCCAACGGTGCCGGTAGCCACCTACTTGAGGATGATGTATCTCAAGCGCCGCTATAATCTCGGCTACGAGAGCCTGGTAAAAGAGGTCAAGGACAGCTTTAACTGGCGCCGTTTCTGTCAACTTGCCCTTAATGACCCCGTCCCTGATGCCAGTACGCTGATAAAGCTCACCAACAAGTACGGCGAGGCAACCGTCCAGACATTGAATGACGCCCTGGTGCTCAAACTGAAGGAGGCAAAGGTCATCAAGGGGAGAAAACTTCGCATGGACACCATGGTGACAGAGGCCAACATTCACTATCCCACCGACACCTCGCTCCTTGCCGATGGGATAAGGATAATCACCCGGACAGTGGCCAGGCTCAAGAAGGTAGGGACGGAGATAGGAAACGGTTTTGTCAATCACACTCGGAAGGTAAAGAGGATATGTTCAGGGGTCTCCAGGCTATCCAGTGGGAGAGCCAGCAAGAGCGGCGCCAGACTGGCAAAGGCCCAGAAGCAGCTAATCGGGGTAGCGAAGGAAGTAATAGCCAGTGGGCGGGAAGTTACGGCAGAGATAGATAGGCCTGGTGGGAAACAGTCCCCGGTTATATCGGGGCTGAGTGAGCGACTTAATGGGTGGCTTGGGGGCATCGAGAAGATAGTGGAGCAGACAGAGCAAGTGGTAAGAGGGCATCTCCGTATCCCCCGGAGGGTGGTAAGCATCTTTGACACTGGTGCCCGGCCGATAAGGCGAGGCAAAGCCCGTGCTGATACCGAATTTGGCCGTAAGGTGCTCATTGGGGAGACTGACCATGGCATTATCACCACACACAAGGTACTTGAGGAAAACCCGGCCGATGCGACGTTACTCACCACAGCAGTAAGGGGACACCGGCGGTTATTCCGAAAGAGGCTGGAGGCGGTGGCCGCCGACAGAGGCTTTTATTCCAAAGCCAATGAGGCGCGCCTGAAGGAGAGCGGCGTCAAACAGGTGAGCATCCCAATTAGAGGTAAGGCCAGTAGAGAGCGGCGTCTGGAGCAGAAACAGTCGTGGTTCAGACGTCTGCAGCGCTTCCGGGCAGGTTCAGAAGGAAGGATAAGCCTGCTGAAGAGGGTGTTTGGCCTGGACAGAAGCCTGATGCGTGGTAACCGGGGCACGGCAATATGGGTGGGACAGGGTATATTCGCCCATAACCTGTGGCAGGCAGCGAGAATAATGTGAAAACCAGGTAAAGCAAGAGGCAAGAAGAGTCCAAGGGGCAAACTCAAACGCTAACCCGCCTGTTACCT
>CAYYAU010000314.1:0-1960 GCA_964469765.1 uncultured Clostridia bacterium
CGAGAATGAAACTTTTAGCAAAGGAGATTACACTTGTTATTATTAAAGAGTATGGACAGGAAGAGTTTCTGAATAGGCTTTCTGACCCATTCTGGTTTCAGGCATTTGGTAATGTTTTAGGTTTTGACTGGCATTCATCTGGTATGACAACAACCGTTTGTGGTGCTTTAAAGGAAGGATTAAAAGCTATTTCAAAAGAAATAGGAGTTTTTGTTTGTGGAGGAAAAGGAGGTGTTTCCAGAAAGACTCCTTCTGAGATTAAAGAGATTTCAGAAAAAAGTTCAATAGGAGTTAATCCTCAAAGACTTATTTACGCAAGTAGAATCTCAGCAAAGGTAGACTCCTCAGCCTTACAGGATGGGTATCAAGTGTATCATCATACATTTATCTTTACAAATAAAGGCAGTTGGACCGTAATTCAACAAGGGATGAATGTAAAAACTGGTTGGGCAAGAAGATACCATTGGTTAGGGAGTGAAGTAGAAAGTTTTGTTTGTGAGCCACATAAAGCAATATGCTGTGATTATAAAGGTAAGGTTTTAAATATGGTGGCAAAAGAAAGTGAACCTTGCCGTAAAGTAAGTGTGAATTTAGCAACAAGTAAACCAAACAAGGTTATTAGTGAATTTTCTAAAATAAAAAGTATCACATTTCCTAAACGTCATTGGGTGTCTTTAAATGATATTCGCAAAGAAAACCTAATTAAGATTTTAGAGAAAACATACGAGTTAAACCCTAAAAACTATGAGGAGTTTCTATCCATTCCTGGAGTGGGACCTAAAACAGTTAGAGCACTTTCTCTTATTGCGGAATTAGTTTTTAGCTCAGCTGCTTCTGTTAAAGACCCGGTTCGGTTTTCTTTTGCTCATGGTGGTAAAGATGGGCATCCTTATCCAGTAGATAAAAGAGTGTATGACCAATCAATAGAAATATTAAAAAAAGCAATAACACTTGCAGAGATTGGAAGAACAGAGAAATTAAAAGCCATTAAACGACTTATCTCAACAACACAATGAAAAGAGTATCAAAAATAGCGGTAAAGTTTAGTATGATTGTATCGGGTATAATTCTTGTGATTATGCCTATTATGGCTTATCTTATTCTTAATCAAACAAGAAACTCTTTAATGAAGGAGATGAAGATAAGGGCTGAGTTTTTTGCAAGAGATATAAGGGAGGCTTTATTTCCCAATATAGATACTTTTAGGCTTTATTTTTCTTGTCAGGAAATGGTGAAAGAAAAAGCCATCCTTTATGCAATGGTAATGGACAACAAAGGCAAGGTTCTTTCTCATAACGATAAGACATTTATAAGAAAGCTGTTGAGGACTCCTTTTGATAAGAATATTATTGATAGTAAAAGGACTTTGATTCAAAGAAAAAAGAATCTCTACGATATATCTGTTCCGGTTTTAGTTGCAGATAAAAAAATAGCGTCTGTAAGAATTGGCTTTTCTAAAAAATCCATTACAGAAGCACTTTCAGAAATGACCCACAAGATAGTTTTTATTACATTTGTTATATTAGTTCTCTCCGTTATAATTACAATATTTATTGTTACATTAATGGTAAAACCAATAAATACATTAGCAGTTGTTGCCAGAAAGGTTGGAGAGGGAAATCTTAATCAAAAGATTGTAATGAGAAGAAAAGACGAACTTGGCCAACTCGGAAATACATTTAATGAGATGATTAAAGGCATTAAAGAAAGGGATTTTATAAGAACCACATTTGGCAAGTTTGTATCAAAAGAGATCGCTGAGGCTATTCTGCAAGGGAAGTTGCAGTTGGGAGGAGAAAGAAGAAAAGCAACTGTTTTAATTTGTGATATTAGAAACTTCACATCTATTAGTGAAACCTTATCTCCAGAAGAGGTTGTGAACTTTTTAAATCAATACTTTACTAAAATGGTAAAGGTTATTTTAAAATATGAAGGAACACTTGATAAATTTATAGGAGAT
>CAYYAU010000315.1:0-1956 GCA_964469765.1 uncultured Clostridia bacterium
GTAATACTGGATAAAACTCAACAACAAACTTCTCATATGCTTTTTCATCTAATTCCTTTAACTCCTTTAATAACCCGACTATTTCTTTTAATGAAGCAATCTCTTTTCTTGAAAACACATTGCTTGTCTTTTCTTCTTTTTCCATCGTTTTCGAAACCGGCTCGCTCCATTTCAGTATTGATTTGTAACCCAACTCTTGAGAGCCTATTGCACGATTTGAAATCGTGCCTACACTTTTCCGCGTAGATCTGCGTAGATATCCCCGTCTATCCGCTTCTAATAATCCTAAAATAAAAACTCCTTCAACAAACCACATAAGAGGATTTTCCCAACTAAAAACACTAAAGAATGAAGCCATATGTTCAGCACTTTCTAGAGATAAACCAAATAAAGAGCTAACACCTAAGATTGTAAATACATCAGGAGCTAAAATAGAAAATAATCTTTTTGCTTTTGAAGATTTCTGTTTTGTTTTTTCTTTAGGTAGATTCTTTTTTATTTTTTGAAGCATTTCTTCGTCACTCTTACTAAACCCTAACCCTCTAAATACTGAAGCAGGTGTTTCTTCTAAATACCTAAGTAGTGTTAGTTCCTTTTCTATTGCCTCTTTCTGTAAAATCTCTGCTACATCTTTATATGGCTTTATCTCATCAACCTCTTGACCTTTAGCATTTGTAACTTTATGAACAATTCCTTTAATAGGTGAACGACCTACTAACATTCCTGTAGCTCCACCATATTCAACTGCCTCTTTTACTTTCTTGTGGAATGTCTCCCATCCTTCTCCTGCACTTAATATAAGCCATTGAGCAGGAACTATGAAGCACAACTCTTCAAGTCTATTATTTCTATCTTCCTCAGAAATTTTACTCATTGCTTCTTCTCCAGGATATGGATGCGCTAATTTCTGTAATGTAATACCCACTATATTTTTCATTCGTGCTGATGCAACTATTGTTGCTTCTGCATGTGCCTGCATATATTCTTCAGTTTCCTTGTATTCCTTCTCATTTGGTTTTTGCCTTACTGGAGCCATAAAGAGAACCTCACTCACATATCCTATATTGTTTTCTCTACATTCTTTAGCCAGGTCTTCTATAAATTTCCACTGTCTTTCATTAAACTCTTCCTCATATATGGTTAGCTTAGGTCCACAATAGAAGAATACATTTGATTTTATGAGTTTTGCTCCAAGATCCATTGCTTCTCTTACTGTAAATCCATCTCTTCTTGTTGCAGGATAAATATTATATACATTTAGTTTGTCTTTATTCAGAATTATTCCTCTCTTTCCTCTTGTATCCTCCATCTGGGCAACAAACGGAACTCCTTTTATAATTTCTCTAAAGTCAGGAGGTAACATCTCCTTATTTATTAACTCTTGGACAGTTACTCCTTTACCTTTATTATTCAAGGCTTCAAGAGCAGGTCTATCAAGTAAGAACCCTATCTTTTTACCATGTTCTCTTAGTCCTTTTGCAAGATAATACACTATGGTAAGTCTTAATCTTGTTGCTTTATCTATATCCTCTTGTGTTGGATTTTGTTTACTTGCATTTCTATTTGCCCATTGAACCAAAGTGCCTTGGTCTAATGCAATAATTGGAATATGTCCTTTCTCATCAGCAAAATAAAGCATTGAAAGAACCTCTCCAGAAGAAACATCTTTTGGAAGAGAAATCCCATTTCTCTTTAATGCTTTCTCAAGCATTCTACGAGCTCTTTCAAACTCAAGTTTTTGCCTTTTAGTTATCCATCTCTTTATATAATGACCAATATCTTGAGCTTTCATCCCAAGCATTACTCCACCAAATGTTATTCCTGCCACAAGAAGCACATGCATAGGTTCTAATAATGATGTCAACGAAAAAGAAATATTTTGAGGAACAGTATTTCCTATCTCCTTTGCTATTGCATTTGAACTCAGCCCAAATACAGTAAGAACAAAATAAATAA
>CAYYAU010000316.1:0-1934 GCA_964469765.1 uncultured Clostridia bacterium
TATTGAACTACTGCCTGTAAATATCATAAGAAGTCTATCTAAACCCAATGCTAACCCACCATGAGGAGGAGCACCTAACTCTAAAGCTTTTAGAAAAAATCCAAACCTTTTTTCTTGCTGTTCTTTGGTAAAATTAAGAAGTCTAAACATCCTCTCTTGAATATCACGTTTATGAATCCTTATAGAACCTCCTCCAATCTCAATACCATTTAACACTAAGTCATAAGCTCTTGATAAAACCTTGCTTAAATCCTTTCCTTTATAAAATAAATCTAAACACTCCTCTTTCGGAGAAGTAAAAGGATGATGTTTAGAAACCCATCTATTTTCTTCATCGCTGTACTCAAATAATGGAAAATCTTTAACCCATACAAAATTATATTTACTTGAATACGGAATATCTAGTTTATCCCTTAATGTTAATCTTAAATTGCTTGCAATCTCATAAGCCTTTTTTCTATTATCTCCTATGAAAAATAGTATATCTCCATTGTTTGCATTGAATTTTTTAATGAGCATTTCTATTATTGCATTTGAAAAAAACTTCGTTATCGGTGATTCTACCTTATGCTCTTTTATTCTTATCCAACAGAGACCCTTCCCTTCCCATTGGTTAACCAATCCAATAAGGTTATCAATATCCTTTCTTGAAAACCTAGCTGCTCCTGCTTTTGCATTAATTCCTAAAATTACTCCTTTTTGCTCTAAAATCTCTAAAAACACTTTAAATGTAGAGTCTTTAACAATCTCTGAAACATCATTTATCTCAAGACCAAATCTTATATCAGGGGACTCTGTTGCAAATCTGTTTATAGCATCTAAATAAGATAACCTCTGAAAAGGAATCTTAATCTCTAAAGATAATAACTTCTCAAATATAAATTTAAACATCCTCTCAACCACTGAAAAAATATCCTCTTCATCCACAAAAGCCATTTCAAAATCAATCTGAGTAAACTCTGGCTGTCTATCTTTTCTTAAATCCTCATCACGAAAGCATTTTACTATTTGAAAATACTTTTCTATTCCAGCACACATAAGAATCTGTTTAAACAATTGAGGAGACTGAGGAAGAGCATAAAACTGTCCAGGATTAAGTCTACTCGGGACCAAATAATCCCTTGCACCTTCAGGGGTAGACTTAGTTAAAAAAGGTGTTTCTATCTCAACAAAATCTTCCTTTTCAAAAAAATCTCTAACTAACTTGTTAAATCTCCAACGGAAGTAAAGATTGTCCTTCATTTTTTTTCTTCTTAAATCCAAATATCTATACTTTAATCTAATTTCTTCAGAGACTGATTCTGCTTTTTCAATCTCAAATGGCAAAACATCTGAAAAATTGTATATCTTTAAACTATTAGGGATAATTTCAATTTCGCCAGTTGTTAAATTTGGATTTTCTGTCCCTTCTGGTCTTTTGTTTACTTTACCTGTAATTTTTATAACACACTCACTTCTTAATTTTTTTGCTTCATTTAATAGACTAATATCTATCTTTTCTCTTCCAAAAACTATCTGAACAACTCCTTTTTCATCTCTTAAATCAATAAAAATAACGCCTCCATGGTCCCTCCTACTATTTACCCATCCACATACTGTTACTTCCTTTCCTTTATGTTTCAAACTTAAGTCTCCACAATAATGCGTTCTTTCCATTTTCATATTCCTTTATTAAGGTTTAATATATAGTTTTCAAACTCATTAAAGGATACAAGCTCTTGTTTAGATGTATGCATATCTTTTACTAATATTTTATTCATTTGAAGCTCATCAGAACCCATAATCAAAGCATAGTCCATATTATACTTATTTGCTTTTGAAAGATGCGTTTTTAAACCACCCTTTTCCAATGCAAAAATAATCTGTATGCCTTTTTTTCTTAAATTCTCACATAGCATTGTTCCTTTTATAAAGGAAGGCTCATCTAACGAAAT